>CBDTVS010000021.1:0-11065 GCA_965364245.1 uncultured Gammaproteobacteria bacterium
GAGTTACCTGCACATGGCGAGGGCGGCTGGTGATTCGGTTATAGTACGCACCACCCGCGCGACCGCGCGGCCGAGACCGCGTCGATCATCGAATGCACATCCTGCTCAGCAACGACGACGGCTACCTCGCCGAGGGGCTGCGCCGGCTCGCCGAGGGCCTGGCCGAACTCGGTCGCCTGACCGTCGTGGCGCCGGATCGCAACCGCAGCGGGGCCAGCAACTCACTGACCCTCGACGTCCCGCTGCGCATGACCACGCTCGACGACGGCACGATCCGCGTCGACGGCACGCCGACCGACTGCGTGCACCTGGCGATCACCGGGCTGCTCGACGAGGAGCCGGACATGGTGGTCTCCGGGATCAACTCGGGGCCGAACCTCGGCGACGACGTCATCTACTCGGGCACCGTTGCCGCGGCGATGGAGGGGCGGTTTCTCGGCCTGCCGGCGATCGCGGTCTCGATGGGCCGCTACGACGCGGAGCACTACGCCAGCGGGGTGCGCGCCACGCTGCAGCTGGTCAGGCAGCTCGAGCACAATCCGCTGCCGTCCGACACGATCCTCAACGTGAACGTCCCGGATCTGCCGTGGGATGAGATCCGCGGCTTCCGCGCCACGCGCCTCGGCCACCGGCACCGTGCCGAGCCGGTGGCGCGCAGCACCGACCCGCGCGGCCGCGAGATCTTCTGGATCGGCCCGGCCGGTCCCGAGCAGGACGCCGGCCCGGGCACCGACTTCGACGCGGTGCGCAATGGTTTCGTTTCGGTCACCCCGCTGCAGGTCGACCTGACGCGCCATGCGGCCCTGGATCAGGTCGCCGCGTGGCTGGACGCGGGAGCCGGCGCGTGAACGCGGGGCATAGCGGTATCGGCATGACCTCGTTGCGCACCCGCGACCGGCTGATCGCCCGCCTGCGCGAGGAGGGCATCTCGAATCCGGCGGTACTCGAGGCGATCCGCGAGGTGCCGCGCCATCTGTTCGTCGACGAGGCCCTCGCGAGTCGCGCCTACGAGGACACCGCGCTGCCGATCGGTTTCGGCCAGACCATCTCGCAGCCCTACATCGTCGCGCTGATGACCGAGGCGGTGCTCGCCGACGGCACGCCCGAGAAGGTGCTCGAGATCGGTACCGGTTCCGGCTACCAGGCGGCGGTGCTGTCGCGCCTGGTGCCGAAGGTCTACAGCGTCGAACGCCACTCCAAGCTGCTGCAGCGCACCCGCCAGCTGTTTCGCGAGCTGCGCATCTACAACATCAAGACCCATCTCAGCGACGGTAGCTGGGGTTGGCCCGGACATGCGCCGTACGACGCGATCGTGGTCACCGCGGCACCGCTCGAGGTGCCGCAAGCACTGCTCGAGCAGCTTGCCGACGGCGGGCGTCTGGTGATTCCGGTCGGCGACCGCGGCGGCCAGGAACTGCGCGTGATCAGGCGTAACGGCTACCGCTTCGAGGAGTCGCATCTCGCCTGGGTCAGCTTCGTGCCGCTGGTGCCGGGACGCGACTGAGATGCGTATCTTCTCCGCGCTCTACGCGCGCGCGATGATCTGGGCCAAGCACCGCCATGCCCCCTGGTACCTCGGTGGACTGAGCTTCGCCGAGTCATCGTTCTTCCCGATTCCACCGGACGTGATGCTCGCGCCGATGAGCCTGGCGCGGACCGACCGCGCCTGGTGGTACGCGACGCTGACCACGGTCGCGTCGGTGCTCGGCGGCCTGTTCGGCTACCTGATCGGCGTCGTGGCGATCGACGCCGTGCTGCCGCTGGTCGTCGAAGCCGGCTACGGCGCGCGCTACGAGCAGGCGATCGCCTGGTTCGCGGAGTGGGGCGTGTGGGTGGTGTTCATCGCCGGCTTCTCGCCGATCCCCTACAAGCTGTTCACCATCGCGGCGGGCGCCAGTGCGATGCCGCTGCTGCCGTTCACGATCGCGTCGCTGGTCGGTCGCGGTGCACGGTTTTTCCTGGTCGCCGGCCTGATGCGCTGGGGCGGCGCACCGATGGAAGAGGTGCTGCGCAACTACATCGATCGACTCGGCTGGCTGGTGATCTTCCTGGGTGTGGCCTATGTGCTGATCGCGAACTGATGACGCGCCTGCGCTCCATTCTTCTGCCCGTGCTGATGGGCTCGCTGCTGCTGGCCGCCTGCGGTCCACCACCGCCGGCCCCGGTCGCGAACCGCAGCAGCGGGGCCCCGCCACCGCCGTCCACCTACACGGTGCGACGCGGCGATACCCTCTACTCGATCGCCTGGCAATACGGCGTCGATCATCGCCAGGTGGCGGTGTGGAACGGCATCGGCGCCCCGTACACCATCTATCCGGGACAGCGCCTGAGCCTGCGCAAGCCGGCGGTGCCCGCATCGCGCCCACCGCCGACGCGCCCGCCGACACAGGCCTCTCCGAAGCCGGCGCCCCAACCCAAGCCCAAGGTCGCCAGCGCGCCGCCACCGGCACCCCCCGCGACGAAGCCCGTGCCGAGCAAGCCCGTGACCGCCAGCCCGCGCCAGGCGCCGCGTACCGATCCCGGGGCACCGAAGGCGACGCGCACCGTGGGCGGCGTCGCGTGGCGCTGGCCGACGAGTGGCCGCCTCTATCGCACCTTCAACGCCAGCGATCCGACCCGCAAGGGGGTCGACATCGTCGGCAGCGAGGGACAGCCGGTCTACGCCGCGTCGGGCGGCAAGGTGGTCTACAGCGGCAACGGCCTGGTCGGTTACGGCAACCTCATCATCATCAAGCACAACAACACCTACCTGAGCGCATACGGACATAACCGCGAACTCCTTGTGGGTGAGGGAGATGACGTCGCAGCGGGGCAGTTGATTGCGAAAATGGGTCGGGTAGATAATGACCGGGCAATGTTGCATTTCGAGATTCGCCGCCAGGGAAAGCCGGTAGACCCGTTGCGACTGCTGCCGAAGGGATGAACATCGGCCGGCAGGCGCATCGCATCACGCTTCCACCGTCGCCGACCCGTTCGGCCAGACAGTGCGCTTGATGCCCCCTCGCGAGGACTCGAAGGAGCTGGCCATGCAGGGAGAGGACGATATGGAAAATCTCGCCGACCAGGAGGTCGACCTCGACTACAAGGACGACGCGGACGACGACGACGCGACATCCGACACCAGCGACACGGAGCCGGATGAAGGTCCGCTGACCTTTTCCAAGGAATCCTCGCTGACCACGAGCAGCAGCGCGCAGCTCGACGCTACGCGTCTCTACCTCAACGAGATCGGCGCCTCGCCGCTGCTCACCGCCGAGGAGGAGGTCTACTTCTCGCGCCGTGCGCAGAAGGGCGACGAGGCCGCGCGCAAGCGCATGATCGAGAGCAACCTGCGCCTGGTGGTGCGCATCGCGCGCCGCTACGTCAACCGCGGACTCGCACTGCTCGACCTGATCGAGGAGGGCAATCTCGGCCTGATCCGTGCGGTCGAGAAGTTCGATCCCGAGCGCGGCTTCCGCTTCTCGACCTACGCCACCTGGTGGATCCGCCAGACGATCGAGCGCGCGATCATGAACCAGACGCGCACCGTCCGCCTGCCGATCCACGTGGTCAAGGAGATCAACGTCTACCTGCGCGCGGCGCGCCGCCTGGCGCAGAGCCTCGATCACGAGCCGACCATCGAGGAGATCGCCGATCTGCTCGACAAGCCGGTCGAGGAGGCGAAGCGCTTGATGGGTCTCAACGAGCGCGAGACGTCGGTCGACACGCCGCTGAGCCGCGAGGTCGACAAGCCGCTGCTCGAGGCGATTCCGGACGAGACGCTGGTCGACCCGTCCGACGCGCTGCAGGATCAGACCATGAACGACAAGCTCGAGGAGTGGCTCGGGCAACTGACCGACAAGCAGCGTGAGGTGGTCGAGCGCCGCTTCGGCCTGCACGGCTACGAGTCCGCGACCCTCGAGCAGGTCGGCAACGAGATCGGGGTCACCCGCGAACGGGTCCGGCAGATCCAGATGGACGCGCTGCAGCGGCTGCGCAAGATCATGGAGAACACCGGCTACTCGGCGAGCACGCTGTTTCGCTGATCTCGATCGCGGCCCCCTCAGGGACGCCCGGTTCGCGGCCTGGGGGCCGCTCCAACAACAGGTGCACGGCCTTTTGGGCGGCCTTTCCGCGGGGCGCTGGTGCTTCGGTCCGTGACGGACTGACCGCGGCCGGGAAGCCGGATCAGTCGATCAGCAGCGCGGCCACGACGCGGCGGCCGTCACCCTTGAGCAGGTTGTAGGTGCGGCAGGCGGCCGCGGTGTCCATCACCTCGACGCCGATACCGCGCTGCTCGAGCGGACCCAGCAACGTGCGGTCGGGGAAGCGCAGGCGCGCGCCCACTCCGAGCAGCACCAGTTCCGGTTCGAGATCCAGCAGCTGCGCGAGGTGTTCCGCCGTGAGCGCGTCGACCGAGTCCGGTGGCCAGTCGCGGATCAACCGGTCGGGGGCGACCACGCAACTGCGCGTGAGGCGTTCGCCGTTGACCTGCACCTCGCCGGCGTCGTGCGCGACGATGGTGTAGCCGCCAGGCTCGAGATCCTGAACCATCTGCATGGCGTGAAGATACCCGATGCGGGTGCGCTAGGGTACCGTCTTCATTGACAGTTTCAATGCCGTTCCAGTAATGTTCCCGGCTTGTTTTTGTACTTCCCGGGCGCCGGCGCAAGGTAACTAAAGTGAACGAAGAGTTCCGCAGAATCAGCCGGTTGCCGCCGTACGTCTTCAACATCACCGCCGAGTTGAAGGCCAAGGCGCGCGCGCGTGGCGAGGACATCATCGACTTCGGCATGGGCAATCCCGACCAGCCGACCCCGGAACACATCGTCGCCAAGCTGGTCGAGGCGTCGCAGCGCAACAACACGCACCGCTATTCGGCGTCGCGCGGTATCCCGCGCCTGCGTCGGGCGATCTGCACCTGGTATCGCGAGCGCTACGCCGTCGAACTCGATCCCGACAGCGAGGCGATCGTCACCATCGGTTCCAAGGAAGGGCTCGCCCACCTCGCGCTTGCGACGGTGTCGCCCGGCGACGCGGTGCTGGTGCCCAATCCGGCCTACCCGATCCACCCCTACGGCTTCGTGATCGCCGGGGCCGACATCCACTACGTGCCGATGGTGCCCGGGGTCGATTTCTTCGAGGAGCTGGAGAAGAGCATCCGCGACTCGTGGCCGGTGCCGAAGATGCTGGTGCTCAACTTCCCCGGCAACCCGACCACCCACTGCGTCGAGCTCGACTTCTTCGAGAAGGTGGTCGAGATCGCCCGTGAGCACGGCATCTGGGTGATCCACGATCTGGCCTACGCGGACATCGTCTTCGACGGCTACGTCGCGCCGTCGATCCTGCAGGTGCCGGGCGCCAAGGAGATCGCGGTCGAGTCGTTCTCGCTGTCGAAGAGCTACAACATGCCCGGCTGGCGGGTCGGCTTCATGTGCGGCAACCCGAAGCTGATCGCCGCGCTGGCGCGCATGAAGTCGTACCTCGACTACGGCATGTTCACGCCGATCCAGGTCGCGGCGATCACCGCGCTGGAGGGCCCGCAGGAATGCGTCGGCGAGATCCGCGACATGTACCGCTCGCGACGCGACGTGCTGTGCGAAGGCCTGGTCTCGGCCGGCTGGCAGGTCGAGAAGCCGAAGGCGACGATGTTCGTCTGGGCGCAGATTCCCGAAGCCTATCGGCATCTCGGTTCGCTCGAGTTCTCGAAGCTGTTGATCGAGGAGGCCAAGGTTGCGGTGTCGCCGGGCATCGGTTTCGGCGAATACGGCGACGACCACGTGCGCTTCGCGCTGATCGAAAACGAGCACCGCACCCGCCAGGCGGTGCGCGGTGTGCGTGCCATGTTCCGCCGCGGTGTCGGCGCGGCCTGAGGAGGATCCAGTGAACCCGGTCAATGTCGGTCTGCTCGGTCTCGGCACCGTCGGTGGTGGTACGGTCAACGTGCTGCTGCGCAACGCCGCCGAGATCACCCGTCGCGCCGGGCGCGGTATCCGCGTGACCCACGCGGCAGCGCGCCGTCTCGACGCCGAGCGCATCTGTCCGACCGACGGCATGCGCCTGACCGACGACCCGTTCGCGGTGGTGCGCGATCCCGAGGTGGACATCGTCGTCGAGCTGATCGGCGGCTACGAGCCAGCCCGCGAGCTGGTGCTCGAGGCGATCGCCAACGGCAAGCACGTGGTCACCGCCAACAAGGCGCTGATCGCGCTGCACGGCAACGAGATCTTCGCGGCGGCCCAGGCCAGGGGCGTGGTCGTCGCGTTCGAGGCCGCGGTCGCCGGTGGCATCCCGATCATCAAGGCGCTGCGCGAGGGTCTCGCGGCCAACCAGGTGCAGTGGGTGGCCGGGATCATCAACGGCACCGGCAACTTCATCCTGACCGAGATGCGCGACAAGGGCCGCGACTTCGCCGACGTGCTCGCCGAGGCGCAGGAACTCGGCTACGCCGAGGCCGACCCCACCTTCGACGTCGAGGGGATCGACGCCGCGCACAAGCTGACCATCCTGGCGTCGATCGCGTTCGGCATCCCGTTGCAGTTCGAGCGCGCCTACACCGAGGGCATCACCCGCATCACCCGCGATGACGTCGCCTACGCGGAAGAGCTCGGCTACCGCATCAAGCACCTCGGCATCGCGCGGCGCAACGGCGCCGGCATCGAGCTGCGCGTGCACCCGACGCTGATCCCCGAACGGCGGCTGATCGCCAACGTCGACGGGGTCATGAACGCGGTGCTGGTGATGGGCGACGCGGTCGGCCCGACGCTCTACTACGGGGCTGGTGCAGGTGCCGAGCCGACCGCTTCGGCGGTCGTCGCCGACCTGGTCGAGGTGACCCGGGTGCTGACCAGCGATCCGGAGAACCACGTCCCGCACCTCGCGTTCCAGCCCGACGCGCTGTCCGACCTGCCGATCCTGCCGATCGATGCCGTGTCGTCCGCCTACTACCTGCGGCTGCAGGCCAAGGACCGGCCGGGTACGCTGGCCGACGTCACGCGGATTCTCGCGGGCAGCGGCATCAGCATCGAGGCGATCCTGCAGAAGGAACCGGCCGAAGGGGCCACCGACGTACCGGTGATCATCCTCACCCAGCGCGTGCGCGAGGGTGAGGTCGACAGGGCGATCGCCGCGATCGAGGCGCTCGAGAGCATCAGCGCGCCGGTGACGCGCATCCGCGTCGAGACCCTCGACGCGCGCTAGGGGAGGGCGGCTCGTACCGAGTCCGCGACAGGGGAGAACGATGGGCAACCGTTACACGGGACTGATCGAGCACTACCGCGACTGGCTGCCGGTCGCCGACGACACGCGCATCATCAGCCTCAGCGAGGGCAACACACCGCTGATTCGCCTGAACAACCTGCCGCGCGACCTCGGCCGCGACGTCGATCTCTACGTCAAGTACGAGGGACTCAACCCGACCGGGTCGTTCAAGGACCGCGGCATGACCATGGCGGTCACGCAGGCGGTCGCCGAGGGCAGCCGGGCGATCATCTGCGCGTCGACCGGCAACACCTCGGCCGCAGCCGCGGCCTACGCCGCGCGCGCCGGGATCACCGCGTTCGTGCTGATCCCGGACGGCAAGATCGCGCTCGGCAAGCTCGCCCAGGCGATGATGCACGGTGCCGTGGTGATGCAGATCCAGGGCAACTTCGACGCCGGCATGCAGCTGGTCAAGGAAGTGGCCGCAGAGGCGCCGGTCACCATCGTCAACTCCATCAACCCCTACCGCCTGCAGGGCCAGAAGACCGCCGCGTTCGAGATCGTCGACGTGCTCGGCCGCGCCCCCGACTATCACTGCCTGCCGGTCGGCAATGCCGGCAACATCTCCGCCTACTGGATGGGCTACGGCGAGTACCACGCGCGTGGCGTGGTCGGCCAGCGCCCGGTGATGTGCGGCTACCAGGCCTCCGGCGCGGCGCCGTTCCTGCGCGGTCACCCGGTCGAGAATCCCGAGACCGTCGCCACCGCGATCCGGATCGGCAACCCGCAGAGCTGGGACAAGGCGGTCGCCGCCCAGCAGGAGTCGGGCGGCTGGTTCGACGAGTTCGACGACGCGCAGATCCTCAACGCGCAGAAGCTGCTCGCCCAGCGCGAGGGCATCTTCTGTGAGCCGGCTTCGGCGATCTCGATCGCCGGGGCGATGAACGACATCTGCGCCGGGCGCATCCCGGAGGGCAGCACGGTGGTCTGCACGCTGACCGGGCACGGCCTCAAGGATCCCGACACCGCGATCGGCCAGTGCCAGGACACGGTGTCGAAGGTCCCGGCCGAGCTCGGCGCGGTCAAGCGGGCGATCCTCGACCGCCTCGCCTGATCGCACGCGGTGCTCGGCGGCCACATCACGATCCGCCGTAGGCCGGAGCGCGCAACCGCGCTATTGCCCGATACGCTCCACCCGGTGCTGCGCCGGGTCCTCGCACGACGCGATCTCCGCGATCCCGATGAGCTCGACCTGGCGCTCGAGCGACTGCCCGATCCCGACGGCCTGTTCGGCTGCCAGCAGGCCGCCGCGCGCCTGCAGCGTGCCCTCGAGGAGGACACGCGCATCCTCATCGTCGGCGACTACGACGCCGACGGCGCGACCAGCAGTGCGCTCGCGATGCGCGCCCTGCGCCAGCTCGGTGCCGCGCATGTCGACTTCCTGGTCCCGAACCGGTTCACCAGCGGTTACGGCCTGACCCCGGAGGTCGTGGAGCTGGCCGCGGCGCGTGAACCGGGGCTGCTGGTCACCGTCGACAACGGCATCAGCAGCCATGCCGGCGTGATGACGGCGCGGGCCGCCGGTCTCGACGTCATCGTCACCGACCACCACCTGCCGGGTGACGAACTGCCGGCCGCGTGCGCGATCGTCAATCCGCAGTGCGGTCCCCAGGATTACCCCGGGCGGCACCTCGCCGGAGTCGGAGTGATCTTCTACGTGATGCTGGCGCTGCGCAGGCGACTGCGCGACGCCGGATGGTTCGCGTCACGCGGTCTGGCCGAGCCCAACCTCGCCGCGCTGCTCGACCTCGTGGCGCTGGGTACCGTGGCCGACGTGGCGCGCCTGGACCGGGTCAATCGGACCCTGGTCAGTCACGGCCTGCGCCGGTTGCGGGTCGGCGCCGGCTGCGCCGGCATCGCGGCGCTCGCGCGGGTCGGCAAGCGTGACCCCGGCTTCCTGTCGGCCAGCGATCTCGGTTTCGCCGTCGGCCCACGGCTCAATGCCGCGGGGCGGCTCGCCGACATGAGCCTGGGCGTGCGCTGCCTGCTCGAGGAGGACCCACGCCGCGCGCTGACACAGGCCGAGGAGCTCGACGCCCTGAATCTCGAGCGGCGTGAGATCGAGCACGGCATGCGCCTCGAGGCCGAGGCGATGGTCGCGGACCTGGTGATCGACGGTGACCTGCCTGCGGGGCTGAGCCTGTTCGACCCCGGTTGGCACCAGGGCATCGTCGGCATCGTTGCCGGGCGCCTCAAGGAACGCGTGCATCGTCCGGTGGTGGCGTTCGCCGCCGACGACGGTGGTCGCCTGAAGGGCTCGGCCCGCTCGGTGCCCGGCGTGCACGTACGCGACGCCCTGCAGGCAATTGCCGATCGCGAACCGGGTCTGATCGAACGCTTCGGCGGGCACGCAATGGCCGCGGGCCTGACGCTCGAGTCCGACGGCCTGGCGCGGTTCAGCGAACTGTTCGCGAACGAGGTCGCGAGCCAGGTCGATCCCGACAGCCTGCGCGGGGTAATCGACAGCGACGGGGTGCTCGCCGCGGATGAGCTGACGCTGGACACCGCGCGCGTCCTCGAGGAAGCGGGCCCATGGGGGCAGGGGTTCCCCGAACCGCTGTTCGATGGCGCGTTCCGGTTGCTCGAGGCGCGGCCGATCGGTGAGGCGCACCTGCGCATGAATCTGCTGCCCGAGCGCGGGCGTACGCCGGTCGAGGCGATCGCCTTCAACCTGCCGGCGGGAAGCCGACCCGCAAAAGACGATACAATCGAACTCGCGTACCGGGTGACAGTTAATCGGTACCGCGACGAACGGCTGCAGCTGGTGGTGGAACACTTGGCACCCGCTGCAGGACCGGAATGACACCGAAGGGAGATTTTCATGAGCAATGACACGCAGCTCGGCGTCGGCCTGTACATCGACGCCGCCAACATCCAATACAACGGCGGCTGGGGCATGGCCTACGACGTCCTGCGCGAATTCGCCTGCCGTGATGGCGGCGTCCCGCTGCGCCTGAACAGCTACGTCACCTTCGACGCCGAGCGCGCACGGCGCGACCACGGCTACCGCAACGGCGTCGAGCGCTTCCACAACGCGATCCGCGACATGGGATTCAAGGTGATCGTCAAGGAGGTCAAGCGTTACCGCGACGACGCCGGCAACACCTTCGCCAAGGCGAACGCCGACCTCGACATGGCGGTGGATGCGCTGATGCAGTCCGACGCCCTCGGGCGCGTGGTGCTGGCCACCGGCGACGGTGACTTCGTGCGCGTCGTCCAGGCCCTGCAGAACAAGGGCTGTCGCGTCGAAGTGATCGCCTTCGACAACGTCTCCGCTGCGCTGCGTCGCGAGGCCGACTTCTTCCTCTCGGGTTTCCTGATCCCGCACCTGCTGCCGTCGCGCGAGGGGCCCGAAGCTCCGGCCTGGGGCGAGAAGGGCTCGCTCGTGCGTGGCGTCTGCTACCACTACAACCGCGACGGCGGCTTCGGTTTCGTGCGTTACCTCAAGCGCGCCGACGGCAAGCTATGGATCACCGACACGCGCCGCGACGACTCACCCTACGCTTCGGCCTTCTTCTCGATGGCCGACGTCGACGACGGTGTGACTCCGGAACAGATCCAGCGCCAGGAGACGGTGCTCGAATTCCGCCTCGGCGAATCGCAGGCCAAGGAGGGTGAACTGCAGGCGTTCCAGGTCTGCCTCGCCCAGGGGGTCGAGCGGATCCGCAGCGGCCCGCCACAGGACCGCGCTCCGTCGAACGCGAACCGTGCCGGCGGGAAGCACACCGGCGACGCTTTGCACAACCGTGACCTCGAGCGACTCCGTATCGTTCAAGGGCGGAAGGATCCCCGGGAGCGCTTGCGCCAGCAAGGACTTTCCAGACCC
>CBDTVS010000022.1:0-11002 GCA_965364245.1 uncultured Gammaproteobacteria bacterium
GTCATGGCCGCTGCGAGCTTCCCGAGCGACAGCCACAGTGGTGGCGATGTGCAGTCACTTCGCGACGCCATGACCAACGCCCTCGTCGGGCCAGTCGCCAAAAACCCGGATGAAGTGCTCCAAGTCGCGGTGACGAGCGACTGGAAGGAAGGCGTTTACAGTGACACCAAGCGACGTTACCGCTCAGTGAGTGGCGCCGTCCTTTGGCATGACACAGATGGCGACGGGGTCTGCCGTTTCGTCACCTACAACTTTGTCTCGGACCATCTTGAGGGCGGCGACTGGACACCTGTGAAATTCAAGTCATTCTGCCTTAGCTGCCCCGAGGGCGATGCGGAGTGTCCTTAATAGGGAAAACCTGCTGCCTATCTGTGCCTTTGGGCGCCGTACTGTCACGTAGGTAAAGTAGTTTTTCGGTATCTAGTAATATAATCAGGAGCGTTGAATGATCGTTTCAAAAGGCGAGAAAGTTCATGTTGTTTACAGAGCGTTATACGAGAATTCCACAAGGCGCCATTTCCTAGGTGAGGTAGTCCAGAGTGAAGGAGCTATTTGTAGAATTGAAGGTTATGTATTCGTGTTTGACAAAAAGTCAGAAATATATATCAGAAAAAGCGAGAAACGGATTACGATAATCGACTTAGCTGAAAGCGGTCATGTCACGAACATTATAGATTCTGGAGTCGACATTAATGACGTCAAATATAAATACGTGAAAGATCAAGGAATGATTGTTACCGATGAAAAGAATTTCAGTCTCAACATTAACGAATTCAGTGCAAAGAGTTAATTAAGCGGAATTAAAATGGTGGCCAGGGACGGAATCGAACCGCCGACACGGGGATTTTCAATCCCCTGCTCTACCAACTGAGCTACCTGGCCCGGGAGGGGCGTATTAAACCGATCGAAGGTTTGGGCGTCAAGCAGTTAGCGGCGCTCACTCGCTCTTGGCCGGGGGTGGCACGAACCCCTCGACCTGCGCGACTTCGCCCTCGCCGAACAGGAACGCGAGCATCTGCTCCTTGAGGTAGGCGCGTGCCTTCGGGTCGAAGCCGGCGAGACGGTGCTCGTTGATCAGCATGGTCTGATGGCCAAGCCACGCCTGCCAGGCTTCCTTGGAGACCTCGTTGAAGATGCGCTGGCCGAGTTCGCCGGGGATTGGCGGGGCGTCGAGGCCCTCGGCCTCGCGCTGCAGCCTGGCGCAGTGGACGGTTCGGCTCATGTCATCGCTCCCGTTGGGCTAGTTGTTCGACCAGGCGGCGCACCGGCGCCGGCAGGCCGAGTTCGAGCGCCTGGCTGGGTTTATACCAGTCGCCCCCGGCCTCCTCCTTGATCAGGGTCGGGTCGGGCGCGACCGGGATCACCACCGGCGAGATGTCGAGGCGGTAGTGGCTGAAGGCGTGGCGGATATCGGGCCAGGTCTGAATCCGTCCCCGCGTCACCAGTCCGTGCTCCGCGCACCATTCTGCAGGGTCGGTGTCGTGCGCGCACTCGGGTGGGCTGTGCAGCCCGCCCCAGACGCCGGTCGGGGGGCGGCGATCGAGACGCAGGCGTCCCTGGGCGTCGACCAGCAGCAGCATGCGCGTCTGCCGCTGCGGGCTGATGCGCCGGGGACGCGGTTCGGGTAGCCGCTCGACCAGTCCCTCGAGACGGGCGAGACAGCTGTCGGCCAGCGGGCAGGCGTCGCAGCTCGGCTTGCGCGGCGTGCAGACCAGCGCGCCGAGGTCCATCAACCCCTGGTTGTAGGCGGCGGCCTCGGCGCTCGGCAGATGGCGCTCGGCGAGGTGCCAGAGCTCACGCTCGACGCGAGCCAGGCCGGGCCAGCCGGCAACCGCGAAGTGGCGACAGAACAGCCGGCGCACGTTGCCGTCGAGCAGTGGGGCGGGGATGCCGTGACCCAGGGAGAGGATCGCGCCGGCCGTGGAGCGCCCGATGCCGGGCAGCGCGAGCAGGGCGTCGAGGTCGTCCGGCACCGCACCGCCGTGCACGTCGCGGATGATGCGCGCCGCGCGCTGCAGGTGGCGTGCGCGCCGGTAGTAGCCGAGTCCCGACCAGAGCGCGTGCAGGGTGTCGTCGTCGATTGCGGCGAGCGCCCCGGGGTCGGGCAGCCGGGCGACGAAGCGCTCGAAGTAGGGGATCACGGTCTGCACCTGGGTCTGCTGGAGCATCACCTCGGAGACCCAGCCCCGGTAAGGGGTGCGCGGACGCTGCCACGGCAGGTCATGGCGACCGTGCTGCGTCTGCCAGTCGAGGACCCGATCGGCGAAGCGATCGGCCGGGGCGTCGATCGCCACGCGTCAGTTGCCGAACAGCCCCTTGAGCCCCTTGTTGATCAGCTCCTTCTTGGGATCGCCGCCGGCGTCTCCAGTGCCACCCTCTGTCGTGCTACCAGAGGCCGCATCGCCTCCCCCGAGCTGTTTCTGCAGCGCCTTGTCGATCTCCTGGGCCGCGCGCTGCTTGACCTGGTCGGTGGCGAGCGCGGCGACGTCGACCGCGAAGCCGGGATCGCTCAGCGAGCCCTTGATGCGCACCGGCACGGTGACGCCCTTGAGGCTCTCGAGTTCCTTGCCGCCCTGGCCCTTGGAGGTACCGACGATCGACGCCTTGACCAGGTAGTCGACCTGCTGCTGCGGCAGGTCGGCGATGCCCTCACCGGCGACGCGGAAGCCCGGTGATTTCATCGCCAGGTCGCGGTTGTCGATGACGCCGTTGGTGATCTTCGCGGTGCCGGTCAGCTCCGAGAAGTCGGTCTGCTCCTCGCTGCCGCCGCTGACCGGCGCGCCGGACAGCGTTGCCTTGGCGTCGCGGATCAGCTTGGCGAGGTTGAACCCCTTGACCGCGCCGTCGGTGAAGGCGAAGGCGGCGTTGCCGTTGAGGGTCTTCTGGATCGCCTCGGGCGCGCTGCCCGCGGCGGTGAGCTTGGCGTTCATCTGCGCCGTGCCGGTGAGCTTCTCCGGTTCTCCGGTCAGGTCACGCAGTAGCGGGCCGACCTGCACCCCGGTCAGCGATTCGTCGAGCGACAGCTTCGGCGTGTCGCTGCGCACGTCGAGGCCGATGTTGCCCTGGTAACGGCCGTCGTACATCTGTGCCTGCGCGGGGTTCACGCGCAGCTGGCCGTTGCTGGCCGTCAGGCGCAGCACGATGTTGCTGCTGTTGAGGTTGTAAGCCTTGAGCTTGCCGATCTTCAGCGTGCCGTCGATGTCGAGCGCGCGCAGCGGCTCGAGCGGCAGCTGGGCGGCGCCCCCGGCGGCGGCGCCCGGCGTGGCGACCGCGGCAGGCTCCTCGCTGCGTGGTGGCAGGTAGCGGTCGGCGTCGATGGCGTCGAGCTCGAGCCCGAAGCGGATCGCCGGCTTGGCGAAGTTCCTGACGCTGGCGTTGCCGGTCAGCCTGCTCTGGTCGAGGGCGAGGTCGAGGCCCTTGAGGTCGACGTGGTCCGCCGAGCCCGTGAAACCGCTCTTCAGATTCAGCATGGTCAGCGCCTGCGGGTCGGCCGTGTCGAGGGCCTGGCCGGCCGCGGCGATGAGCACGCGCGGGTTGAGGTTGCTGATGGCGAGGGTGCCGGTCGCGCTGGGCTGCTCCAGGTTGGGGATCTTGGCCTGGGCCTCGAGGGTGCCGCCGGCGACGGCGACGACCAGCTTCTGCAGCTCGGCGCTCTTGTCCGTCGCGCTGAACGTGGCGTCGACCTTCGCGTTGCCCAGCTTGTCGGCCTGGACGCCCTCGGGCAATGCGATGCCGAGCCGGGCGACCAGGTCGGCGAGTCCGAACTCGGCGACGTTGAGCTGGCCGGCGATCCGCGGGGTCTGCTGCAGGTCGGTGGCGTCGAGCTTGCCGCTGGCCTGCAACCCGAGGGTGGCGATGCGCAGGTTGGCGACGGACGCGGTCTGCTTGGCCATGTCGGCATCGATGTCGGCGTTGACGGTGGCGTCGAAGGCCCCGCCCGGCAGTCCTTCGCCCTTCAGGTCAACCTTGAGTTCCGTGCCGGCGATGCTGACCCGCTGCGCGGCCTGGTCGGCCGTCACCCGGCCCGCGAGCTCGACGCGTCCGGCCATCTTCGGCGCGTCGCTCTCGACGTCGAAGCCGAGTTGCAGGTCGACCGGGCGGCCGCCACCGATCTCGCCGGTCGACAGGCTGACGTTCTGCAGAGCGTAGCGCTGGCCGGCCTGACGGTCGTCCCAGGTCAGTGCGGCATCGCTTATCTCGATGCCGCCGATGGCCAGCGCCGCCAGTGCCTTGCCGTCGTCATGGCGACCCTCGTCGCTACGCTTCTTGCCGTCGGCCTGCTTGCCGCCGCCGGCGAGGTCGTCCCAGTTGGTGTGGCCGGCGTTGTCCCTGGCGAGGTTCACCTTGAGACCGACCAGGCGGGCGGTGTCCATCTCGAGCCGGCTGGAGAGCAGCGGCACCAGCTTGACGCGAATCTCGACCTCGCCGACCTCGGCGAACGGTGCGTCACCGAAGCCCGGCGCGTTGCTCAGGCGCGCGTCGTTCAGCGTCAGCCCGAGCCAGGGAAACACCGACAGGCCGATTTCGCCGCCGAGGGTCAGTTCACGGCCGGTGTTATCGCGTACCGCGGTCTCGATCTCGCCGCGGTAGTCGTTGGGATCGACCAGCATCACGATCGCGGCCGCCCCGCCGGCCACGACCAGCACCAGCACCACGACCAGGATGGCCAGGATTTTCAGGACCTTGCCCATTTGAATCACTCCGTATTCGCTTGCAACGGTTTCGCTCCGGAAACCGGGTGGATGGCCCACGAAGCATAGATCAGGGGTCTATACATAACAGGTATGCCCACCACCTTTTCAACCCCAGCTTTGGGCCGGCTTCTCTGCCTGCTCGCCGCCGGACTGCTCGCCTCGTGCGCGATGCGGCCTGCGCAGCAAGGCGTGGCCGACACGCCGGCCGGGGCGTGCGAGGCCTGGTTCGCTGCGGCCGAGCGGGCGGTCGTGGTGGCCGGGGTCAGGGACGTGCAGGCGGCGCGCGTGCCCGGCCACCCGCACCTGCGGGTCGACCGGCTGCTTGCTGCGCTCGCCGAGACGCACCCCGAGGGGGAGGCGTTTGCGGCCTGGGTCGGTCACGCCGCCGACCGCGCCCGCGAGGGGTGGGCAATGGAGCTGGCCAACCTGCCGGAGCCGGCCCGGGCCGCGCTCGCCGAAGGCGGTGGACTGCTCCCGGAGCGCCTCGAAACCTGCATCACGCAGCGTGCCGCCGCCACGCGCGCGGACGCGGCAGGTCGCACCGCGCTGCTCGACAGCGCCCGGGTGCCCGACGCCTACGTCGACTGGCAGCGCGTCGTCGGCCTCTACCCGCTGACACGCTACGCGGTGCTCGCCGGCTACTTCCGCTGGCGTGACGCGCTCGATGCCAGCTATCTCCAGCCCCTCGAGGAACTGCCGCTACGCGGCGAACTGCGTCGCTATGCGTCGCCCCGCGCCGTCGTCCACCCCGCGGCCCGGGGCTGGCGCAGCGATGCGCTCGGCTACCCGCTGCTCGACACGGCCACGCGCGAGGCGCTGTTCGCGGCCCACGCCCCGCTGTGGGAGATCGATACCGTCGACGGCGACGACCTGCCGGGCGCGCCCACCTGGCCGGAAGGGAGCTGGCGCCCCGCGATCGACACCGCACGACCCACGCTCTATCGGCACCTCTCCCACACGCGGGTGGCCGGCGCGATCCTGCCCCAGCTGAACTACCTGCTCTGGTTCCCTGCCAGACCGCCGGAGCGCGACGGGGATATCTACGCGGGTCACCTCGACGGCCTCTGGCTGCGCGTGACGCTGGGCGAGGACGGCCGTCCGCTGCTCTACGACACCATCCACCCCTGCGGCTGCTACCACATGTTCTTCCCCGGGCCGCGCCTGGTGCCGAGACCGGACGGCGAGACCGTCGGCGAGGGCTTCCACGTGCCCCAGGCGGCCCCGGAGGTGGGCGCGGGGGAACGGTTGGCGGTGCGGGTCGCGGCGGGAACCCACCAGCTGCTGCGCCTGCACGTCGTACCGGCAGCGACCCGGGCAACCCCGCTCGAAGTGCGGGAATACGCCGCGCTGCGCAGCCTGCCGTCCGGCGACGTGCGGCGCAGCCTGTTCGGCGAGGACGGGCTGGTGGTGGGCACCGGGCGCAGCGAGCGGTTCCTGCTCTGGCCGATGGGCGTGCCCTCGGCCGGGGCGATGCGCCAGTGGGGGCACCACGCCACGGCGTTCGTGGGTCGCCGCCACTTCGACGACCCGGGCCTGGTCGAGGCCGGATTCACGCTTCGTCCGGCAGCCGAGTGACGCGTCTGCTATACGTCAATGGGTGCGGTTGGCCGATCTGCCGAGCGCGCCCGGAGCCCGGAGAGCGATCCTGATGACCCCGCGCCAGACCGTCCCCGCCGCCCTGCTGCTGCTGGCGTGCGGCGTGTTGGCGGGGGGCGATGCGACGGCCCGCCAGGGCGCGCTCGAGGTCGGCGACGCGTCGCCCGACGGCATCCTGGCCTGGCGCCCAGAGAAGTTCGTCGGCGAGACCGGCTACGCCATCGATCCGGCCGCCGGTCGCCCCGCGGTGCGTGCCGACAGCGTGGCCAGCGCGTCGGGACTGGTGCGCGAGATCGACATCGACCTGACGGCCACGCCGGTGCTGAGCTGGTCGTGGAAGATCGGCAACCTGCTCAAGGACGTCGACGAGACGCGCAAGGGCGGAGACGACTACCCGGCGCGGGTCTACATCCTGTTCAGCGACGGGCGCTGGTGGGACCCGCGCCCGCTCAGCCTGAGCTACGTCTGGTCGTCGACCCAGCCGCGCGGCAGCACCTGGCCCAACGCCTACACCGAGCGGGTGATGATGGTCGCCGTGCGCGATGCCGCCGATCCGGTGGGCGAGTGGGTCGAGGAAAGGCGCAACGTGCGTGAGGACATCCGGAAACTCTTCGGCGAGGAGGTCGATACCGTCAAGGCCGTGGCGATCATGACCGATACCGACAACTCGGGGCAGCGGGCGACCGCCTGGTACGGCGGCATTTCGTTCGTCCCCGAGTGAGTCCTGGGCGAGCCCCGACGGCTGCTCGCGGCCGGATGGGGTGCAACTAAACTTGGTTTAGGAGGTGAGGCGTATGACAAACAGCAGTTGTGTCGTCGTGTGTGCGGGTGGTCAGGCGCGTCTGTTCACGCTCGAGCCGGCCGAACTCCCCGAGCTCGAGTCAGGGCCCAACCTGGTGCCCCTGGAGGAGCTCAGCAGCGAGCTGGTCGGCGAGCATGGCGCAGCACTCTGGAGCGACCTCAAGACCGGTCGCAACCGTTCCGCGGCCGCCGGCGCCGCGCACGGTTACGACGATCACCGTGAGCGTCACGCCGAGGAGTACGACCGCCGCTTCGCCCAGCAGGTCGCGGAGCGCACCCTGGCGATGGCCCACGACCGTCATGCCCGCCAGGTGATCCTGGTGGCCCACGGCCAGTGCCTCGGGCACCTGCGCCAGGCCTTTCACGGGCAGTTCCGCAACGGCACCGAGCTGGTCGAGGTGACCAAGGACCTGGGCAAGCTCAAGCCGCACGAGATCCATGCCCACCTGGCCCGGGAGCGGTTGCTGCCCGAGCGCAGCGGACCGCGTCGCGCGGCCGGCTGAGCGGGAACCCGCAGGCGTGAAGGCGGGGCTGCCACGGCAGCCCCGTCGCTTTTCCGGCTAGGCCATCCCGTCGCCGACGAACGGGTTGCTGCGCCGCTCCTCGCCGAAGGTCGACAGCGGCCCGTGGCCGGGGATGAAGGTGACGTCGTCACCGAGCGTCCAGAGCTGCTCGCGGATCGAGCGCAGCAGGGTCGCGTGGTCGCCGCGGGGAAAGTCGGTGCGGCCGATCGAGCCCTTGAACAGCACGTCGCCGACGATCGCCAGGCGCAGCCCGGCGTGGAAGAAGATCACGTGGCCCGGGGTGTGGCCCGGACAGTGACGCACCTCGAGGGTCTCCGCGCCGACCGTGACGGTGTCGCCCTGGTCGAGCCAGCGGTCGGGCTCGAAGGCGTCGGCGTGCGGGAAGCCGAACTGGGCGCTCTGCTGCGGCAGGCCGTCGATCCAGAACTTGTCGTCGGGGTGCGGGCCCTCGATCGGGATGCCGAGCCGCTTTGCCAGCTCGGCGGTGCCGCCGGCGTGGTCGATGTGGGCGTGGGTCAGCAGGATCTGCTTGATCTGCGCACCCTCCTTCTCGGCGGTCGCGAGGATCAGGTCGAGGTCGCCGCCCGGGTCGACGACCGCGGCCTCGTTGGTCGCGTCGCAACGCAGCAGCGAGCAGTTCTGCTCGAACGGGGTGACGGGGATGATGGTGGCGTTGAGCGCCATACGGACTCCAGCGTTGGCGCCGCGCCGGTCGGCGTGGCGGCGCCACGGTACCATAGCGCCCCGGGACGGGCGAGACGTCGCGGCTTGCGCGGCGCATCCTGCACGGCCTAGTCTGCCCCCCGGTCCCTGCCTGGAGAGTCCCGTGTCCGAGGCCCCCGTCCGCCACCGTTTCCGCTTCCCGGTCCAGGTCCGGTTCGCCGACACCGACGCCCAGGCTCACGTCTACTTCTCCAACTACCTGGTCTACTGCGACGAGGCGCTTTCGGCCTACCTGCACGCCATCGGCTATCCCTGGGCGCGCCTGGTCGAGCAGGGCATCGAGCTGTTCTTCGTCGATACCGGCTACAGCTTCGCTGGTTCTGCGCGCTTCGAGGAGCGAATCGACGTGCATGCGCGCATCGCCAAGCTCGGCAACACCAGCCTGACCGCCGAGATGACGGTGTG
Organism: uncultured Gammaproteobacteria bacterium; assembly: GCA_965364245.1. Lineage (GTDB taxonomy): Bacteria > Pseudomonadota > Gammaproteobacteria > QNFN01 > QNFN01 > QNFN01. The sequence goes on from CBDTVS010000022.1 coordinate 8,744, forward strand.
CCGTGCCGACGGCGGCGAGGTGATCGGTCACGGCCATATCACCGCGGTCATGGTCGATCCCGTAACGCGCAAGCCGGCGCCGATCCCGCAGGACTTCCGCGACGCCGTGGCCGCCTACGAGGCCGGTCGATGAGCGCGGTGGACATACCGGCCCCGGCGACCCGCTGGGGCCTGGTCTGGATCGCGGTCGCGGCGGGCATGGTCGCCGCGATGCACATGGGCAAGGCGCCGCCGGCGCTGCCGCAGCTGCGCGACGAGATCGGCCTGTCGCTGGTTGGCGCCGGCTGGGTGGTGTCGCTGTTCAACGTCGTCGGTGGATTACTCGGGCTGGTGGCCGGAACCTTCGGCGACCGCTTCGGCAGTCGCCGGGTGGTGGTCGCCGGGCTCGTCGCGCTGGCGCTCGGCAGCCTGGCCGGCGCGGTTTCGGGCGGTGGCGCCACGCTGCTCGCGTCGCGCTTTCTCGAGGGGCTCGGCTTTATCGCCGTGGCCACCGCCACGCCGGGCCTGATCGTCGCGGCGACGCGCACTACCGACCTGCGCCTGGCGCTCGGCGCCTGGGCCACCTACATGCCGGCCGGCAGCGCCATCGCGATGGTCCTGGCGCCGCTGCTGCTGGCGCCGCTCGGCTGGCGCGGCGTCTGGGTCGCGGCGGCGTTGCTCGCGCTGCTGTGGGCCGCGCTGCTGCTGGTGCGCATGCCGGTCGACCCGCCCGCCTCCCAGCGCGCGGGGGGTGCGTCGCTGTCGCGCAACATCGCACTGACCGTGGCGAGGCCCGGACCGTGGGTGCTGGCCACCGCGTTCGGCTGCTACACGTTCCAGTGGGTGGCGCTGATGGTCTGGTTGCCGACCTTCCTCGCCGAGCAGCGGGCGCTGACGATCGGTACCGCGTCGGCGCTGACCGCGCTGGTGATCGCCTGCAACGTCCCGGGCAACCTGCTGGGCGGCTGGCTGCTGCACCGCCACCTGGCGCGCTGGAAGCTGCTGGCGCTCAGCGGCGTCGGCATGATCGCCTGCATGGCCGTGATCTTCGCCGCGAGTCTGCCCGACGGCCCGCGCTACGTGGCCTGCCTGGTCTTCTCGCTGTTCGGCGGCATGCTGCCGGCCGCGGTGCTCTCCGGCGCCCCGGTGGTCGCACCCTCGGCCGCGCAGGTCGCGACCACCAACGGTCTGCTGATCCAGGGCTCGAACGTCGGGCAGATGATCGGTCCGCCGGCGCTCGCCTGGCTGGTGACGCTGACCGCCGACTGGCAGAGCGGCTACTGGTTGTTGCAGGGCGCCGCGCTGGCCGTGGTCGTGCTGGCATTCGCCTACCGCGCGGTCGAGCGACGCCTGCTGCCGGCTTCCGTTTGACGGGTCGCTTTCGGGCACGCCGTCGTGCGGTCGGCTAAGCTTGAGCGCGGACCTCGGGCTTTCTCCGGGGCCGACTTCGACCATGATCGCGACGGATTTCGCGGAATCCAGGCACGGCCCGAGGGGCAGGGCCGGCGATGGTGACAGGAGGTTGCCCGAAGTGAACCACGCTCGGGAGGCCCCATGGCATATCGCAAGATCATCTCGGCCGAGGACGCCATCGCGCTGATCCGCGATGGCGATACCCTCGCGTCGTCCGGGTACGGCGGCAACGGCACCCCGGACCAGCTGTTCATCACCCTGGAGCAGCGGTTCCTCGACAGCGGCACGCCGCGCGACCTGACGCTGGTGTATGCCGGCGGGCAGGGTGATGGCAAGACCAAGGGCCTCAACCACCTCGGCCACGAGGGGCTGCTCAAGCGGGTGATCGGGGGGCACTACGGACTGATCCCGGCGATCGAGAAGCTCGCGGTCGAGAACCGGCTCGAGGCCTACAACTTTCCCGAGGGCGTGATCACCCACCTCTACCGCGACATCGCCGCCGGCAAGCCGGGCACGCTGTCGAGCGTCGGCCTGGGCACCTTCGTCGACCCGCGCATCGAGGGCGGGCGGGTCAACGCGGCGGCGACCGAGCCGCTAGTCGAGCTGGTCGAATTCGACGGGCGCGAGACGCTGTTCTTCCGCGCCTTCCCGATCGACGTCGCCTTCATCCGCGGCACCACCGCCGACCCCGACGGCAACGTGACCATGGAGAAGGAGTCGCTGCGCCTCGAGAACCTCGCGCTGGCGCTGGCCGCGCGCAACTCGGGCGGCATCGTCATCTGCCAGGTCGAGCGCGTCGCCGACAGCGGCTCGCTCGACGCGCGCCGCGTGCGCGTGCCGGGTATCGCGGTCGATGCCGTCGTCGTG
>CBDTVS010000023.1:0-10875 GCA_965364245.1 uncultured Gammaproteobacteria bacterium
CCTGCCAGAGGTCGACGTTCTTGACCGGCTTGCGCCCGGCCGTCTGCCAACCGCGCCGCTTCCAGTTGGTGATCCACTCGGTGATGCCCTGGCGCACGTACTGCGAATCGGTGGTCAGCTCGACGCTGCACGGCCGCTTCAGGGCGCGTAGTGCCTCGATCGCCGCGGTCAGCTCCATGCGGTTGTTGGTGGTCGCAGCCGCGGCGCCGGAGAGGCGTTTTTCGTGCCCGCCGGTGCGCAGCAGCGCGCCCCAGCCACCCGGCCCGGGATTGCCGCGGCAGGCGCCGTCGGTGAACACCTCGACCACGTCAGCCACCGGTGCCGGTCCGCGACGTGGGCTCGGCCAGGCCGCCGCTGACCAGGCGTCGCGCCTTGGCCCAGCGGGGCCGCACCGGGGTGAGGGTGACCACGCGCTTGCGCGCCACCACGACGAACAGCCCACCGAGCGGTTGCCACCACCTCGCACCCCAGGCGTCGAGGAAGGCCAGGCGCCGCTGCAGGCCCCGGTGCTGGATCGGCGGCCGGTAGAAGCGCGTCCGGCTCTCGAGCACGTCAAAGCCGAGCAGGGCGAGCCAGTCACGCACCCGCGGCGCCGACAGGAAGCGACCGCACCACGGGGCGTCGCCACGCCGGCGCCGGATCCAGCCACGCAGTCCCCACAGGCTGTACGGGTTGAAGCCGACGATCACCGCTATGCCCTCGGGAATCAGCACGCGCTCGACCTCGCGCAGTGCGCGTCTGGGATCGTCGGCGAACTCCAGCGCGTGGTGCAGGACCACGACGTCGACGCTGTCGCTGGCGATCGGCAGCGCCCCGGAATCGCCGGCGAGGCCGCAGCCCGGGGCGCCGGGGTCGGCATCGAGTAGCACTTGGTGGCGGATCGGACTGCGGTCCAGCAGCGACACATTGCTGCTGCCAAGCTGCAGCAGGTGATAACCGAACAGCTCCGGCAGGATGTCATCGAGCTGTTCGCGCTCGGTCTGCTGCAGCAGACCGCCGAGGTGCGTGCGGTACCAGGCGCGCAGGCAGCCCTGGAGGTCACAGTTGGCCTTGCACTGCTGCACGTGATGCTCGTTGCCGGTTGCCTTCGCGGGAAACGCGTTCCCTTGTGGTCCGGCAGTATGCCAAGGGCGGGGTGGCGGGGGAACCGCTCACCCGGAGGAGGCGAGGGCGGTGCCGATGCGATCGATGGCCAGGTCGATGTCCGCGTCGGCGTGCCAGAAGTGTGGCGAGAGGCGCACACCGCCGCCGCGCGCGGCACACACGACATCCGCGGCCATCAGCGCGCGGTAAAGCGCCTGGCTGTCGGTCCCTTGCGGGCGGAAGGTGACGATGCCGGCGCAGCGTTGTGGATCGCGCGGCGAGAGCAGCTCACAGTCGTCGCGCCCACCGATGGCCTCGGCCAGGTGTCCGACGTGCCTGGCGATCGCGGCCGCGACCGTGTCCATGCCTAGCTCCTCGAACAGCGACAGGCTCGCCGACAGGGCGTGAATACCGAGCATGTTCGGGCTGCCGCACTCGAAGCGGGTCGCGTCGGCAGCGGGAGCCCAGTCGAGGCGCGTGTAGTCAGAGTGGTCGGCAAGCATGTGCCAGCCATACTGGTGCAGGCGCAGCCGTTCGAGGTGTTTTGCACGGCAATAGAAGAGGGCAAGTCCCTCGGGGCCGAGCAGCCACTTGTGGCCATCGGCGACGACGAAATCGGCACCGATGGCTTCGACGTCGAAGGGCAGGGCGCCGAGTTGCTGGATGGCGTCGACGCAGAACAGGATGCCGTGCTCACGGCAAAACGCGCCGATGCGCGGCAGGTCCATGCGCAACCCGTCGGCGTACTGCACGGCGCTGATCGCCAACAGGCGCGTTGAATCATCAACGGCGTCGAACAGCGCCGCCTCCGGGTCCTCCCGACCGGCCAGTTCCACCAGTCGCGTGGTCACGCCGTACGGTGCGAGCGACTGCCAGGCCACCCGGTTCGACGGGAACTCCTCGCGAGCGGTGACAATGGACTCACCCGGCTGCCAGTTCAGGCCGTGCGCCACCACTGACAACCCCTCCGAGGTGCTCTTGAGGAGTGCGATCTCGCGCTCTTCCTCGGCGTTGATCAGCCGACGCAGTTGGCCTCGCAGTCGTCGTTCGACGTCGAGCCAGTGACGGTAGTGCTGCGCCCCGCGCAGCTGGTTCTCAGCTGCGAAGCGCGCCACCGCGGCGCGGGTGCGCTCGGGCCAAGGCGCCACGGCGGCATGGTTGAGGTAAACCAGCCCGGGGGCCTGGGTGAATTCGGGATGACGCGACACGGTATGCTGTCCCTGGATGAGAACTCGAATGGTAGCAGCAGCCCGCTCCCGGGCCTCCGGCGCGGTTCGCAAAAGCCACCCATGCAGGTTCAAGGACCTCTAGAATAGGGTCATGCGCATCTTCAACGGCCACTCCGTTCGCCTCCGGCGCACCGGCCTGTGCCGCCGGCTGTTGCTGTTCGCCTGCCTCCTTGCGGGGTCGCCACTGCAAGCGCAGGAGGAGGCTGACCCGGTCGTCGCCGCCCGGGAGGTCTATCAAAATATCGAGGCTTTGAGCCAGTCGCCCGACAGCGACTCCGTAAGCGGCATGTCCGGGCTGGTCGAGCAGCTCCAGCACGTCCGCCAGGTGGCCCAGCGCTGCGTCGAGGATGCCGACCGGCTCCTCCAGCGACAACGCCGCCAGGAGAGCGCGCTGCTCGGCAGCGCACTGCCGGGTGTACAAACCGACACCGAGGCGGATACCGCCACGCTCCCCGGGTCCGGCGAGCCGGGCATCCCGGTGACGACTACGGCTGAACACCAGGCGTTGCTGGCCAAGCTGAACATCCAGCGCGGCCGCATCGAGTCGCGCAAGGCGACGTGCCGGCTGCTCGAGCTCAACGCCGTTGAGCTGGTCAGCGACCTGCTGGTACGCGAACAGCGGGCTCTTGCCGCCACCCTCCTCGAACGTGAAGCGAACGTGCTGGAGGTGCTGCGTATCAACCTCAGCAAGCTCAACGAGTGGCCACATGCCGCGAAGGACATGGCCCTGCTCCTCAGCGGGCTCACGGAACTGGGCTGGCACCACTGGGCCATGTTGATCGTGCTGCTGCTGGTGTCCGTGCTGCTAGGCGTCACCTGGCAGCGTCGTGCGCCACGCCTGCATCTTCCCGAAGGCGAACTCCCGTTCACCACCAACCTGATAGTCGCGACCCGTGCCGTCCTGCGTGACCATGCCCCGCTGCTCGCAGCCCTGGTGACCGTAAACGCCTACCTGTTCGCGCTGTTCCACATGGAGGTAACGCCCGAACTGTTCACCAAGCTCGCTGTCGGGACCCTGGCAATGCTGCTGCTGGTCTTGCTCAGCAGAGTCCTGCTCGATCCACCCGCTCCCGCCTCACCACTGATCCAGGTCGCCGAGGGGCAGGGCAAGATCCTGGCGCGGCTGCTGCAAACCCTCTTCCTGCTGGTCCTCATAGGCTTGCTTCTAGGCGAACTCGGCCGACTGCACCTCGTCGACAAAAGCAAGCTGATGTTCCTCGCCCATGTCTACATCCTGGCGCTCGCGGCGACCACGCTGGCCACCATCCGCTATGCACACATCGAGGGTTCCAGGGCGCAGCGGCTGCTACGGTTCGGTCTCCCGGCGCTCGCAGCGCTGGTCGTGGTCGTCTCGATGTGGCTCGGTTTCTTCAACCTGTCGACCCACGTGCTGCATGCCAGCGTGGGTACCGTGCTGGCCATCCTCACGCTCAAGCTCCTCTCGAGCCTGATCGAGGACCTCCAGGACGGCCTCGATACGGGTCGCTACGCCTGGCAGCGTGCAGTACGCAGATCACTGGGGCTCGCGCAAGACGAACCGGTTCCCGCACTCGGCTGGTTGCTGCTGGTGATGCAGATCGGCCTGTGGTTGCTGTTCATCGCCGCCCTGCTTCGCATCTGGGGCATGCCGTCACAGTTCCTGACGTTCGGCAACAGCGTCCTGCTGAATGGCTTCAAGATCGGCGCGGTGGAGATCGTCCCGAGCCGCATCCTCTGGGCAGTCCTGATCCTGCTGGTGATGCTGACCGCGGTGCGCTGGGTGCGAGGTCAGCTTGAGAACCGCTGGCTGCAGCGCACGCGCATGGAGCGCGGCGCGCGCGAAGCGGTCGCAACCTCATTCGGCTATGCCGGCATCGCTGCGGTGATCCTGCTCAGCCTGTCGATGGCCGGCATCGATTTCGCCAACCTCGCGCTGATCGCCGGCGCGTTGTCGGTCGGTATCGGTTTCGGCCTGCAGAACGTCGTCAACAATTTCATCTCGGGCCTGATCATGCTCTTCGAGCGGCCGGTCAAGACCGGCGACTGGATCATGGTAGGCACCACCGAGGGGTACGTGCGTCGCATCAGCATCCGCACCACGACCATCGAGACCTTCGACCGCTCCGAGGTGATCGTTCCCAACTCGGAACTGATCTCGAACCAGGTCACCAACTGGATGCACAATAACCACTACGCGCGCTTCAAGGTGCCCGTGGGCGTGGCCTACGGCAGCGACACCGAGAAGGTACGCGAACTGTTGGTGGAAACCGCAAGATCAAATCTGAGGGTCGTCAGGGGACACTCGAAATTGCCCGACCCATGGGTTCTGTTCATGGGGTTCGGCGACAGCTCGCTCGATTTCGAGCTGCGCGGCATCGTCTACAACGCGGATACCCGGCTTGGGGTGATCAGCGACCTGAACTTCGCCATCGACAAGGCCTTCCGTGAGCACGGCATCGAGATCCCGTTTCCGCAGCGCGTGGTGCACATGGCACAGGACCCCGGTCCTGCGCAGGAGCAACCGGACGCCTGATCGGCATGACAGCAGGCGCTTCGAATGGACAGGCACCGGCCACTGCCCGGCACGCCCCGGATAATGAGCAATCGGCTCACTGAGCCACATCGACCCGGAACGAAAACTCCATGACCGGATTGGGCCGCAAGGTACTGCGCATGCTTGGCTATGGGGCCATCGGGACCGCCCTCGGGCTGCTCGCGGCGTACGTCCTCTACCTCGAGAGTCGTCCCGACTTGCAACCCTGGCACGTGGTCGAGCTCGACGAGGAGTTCACGGCCGACGCCGGAATCGAGGATTTTCCGGCCTACCAGGCCCTCGAGGAGCGCTTGTTCAGGCAACTCGATGCGCGCCTCGAGACCGTGTCGGCGTCCGTCGAGAAGTCGTCGGTGAACCGCTACCGCGCCGGCAGCCTTGCAGACCCGCGACGCTGGCCGAGAAACTGGAACCGCAGTTTCATCCTCCCGGCGGCGGCACCCAGAGCGGCCGTGCTCCTGCTGCATGGCATGTCCGACTCGCCCTACAGCCTGCGCGCCATTGGCGAACGGCTGCACGCCACGGGCGCCTACGTGGTCGGCCTGCGCATGCCCGGGCACGGTACGGCGCCCTCGGGTCTGGTGGAGCTGACCTGGCAGGACATGGCCGCCGCGGTTCGCCTGGCCGTACGCCATCTGGCGCGCGAGGCGGAGGGTGCGCCGCTCTACCTGGTTGGCTACTCGACCGGCGCCGCCCTGGCCGTGCACTACGCCCTGGAGTCCCTGGATGACCCCAATCTGCCCGGACCGACCCGCCTGGTCATGCTCTCGCCCGCCATCGGCGTGACCAGCGCCGCGGCCCTTGCCGTGTGGCAGGCGCGGCTCGGACATCTTCTCGGCCTCGACAAGCTCGCGTGGACCGACATCCTCCCCGAGTACGACCCGTACAAGTACGGCTCGTTTGCCGTCAACGCGGGCGACGTCGTCTATCGCCTCACCGCGGAGATCCAGCGGTTGCTGACCGAACATGAAGGGGAGGGGCGGCTCCGGGAACTTCCGCCGATGCTGGCCTTCTCCTCGGCGGTCGACGCCACGGTCTCGACACCCGCGCTGGTCAGCGGCCTCTTCGCGCGGTTGCCGGCGGCCGGCCACGAATTGGTGTTGTTCGACATCAACCGGCAAATCGCCATTGACCACCTTCTCGCCTGGGACCCGGTGCGGGTGGTCAATGCACTGCGACAGGACACGTCCCGTGGCTACAGGCTGAGTATCGTGACCAATGCCGATCGAGGCAGCCGCGCGGTGCACGTGCTCGGTCTCGACCCTGGCGAACAGGCCACCGTCGCGCACGCGCTCGATCTCGCCTGGCCCGCGGACGTCTATTCGCTGACGCACGTGGCACTTCCCTTTCCACCCGATGACCCGCTCTACGGCATCGAGCGGGAGCATCAACACGAAGGCGTGCCAGACCTCGATCTCGGCGACCTCGCCCTGCGCGGCGAGCGGGGGGTGTTGCAGGTCAATCCGGGCGACATGCTGCGCCTGCGCTCGAACCCGTTCTTTCCTTATGTATGGGAGCGCATCGTCACCTTCCTGGGTCTTCATGGATGAGCACCGGCGTGCGCCCCGGTCGTGACCTCGCATCACCGGAACCGGCGCCGTCGCGCATACCGGGGTCGACCGCCCGGGTCGTGACCCACCCGCCGCGGGCGATATCATGGCGAAGCATGGAGGAGGGGCCCTGCACCGCGATCCCGCTTCCAGGGCACGGGAGGCGTGCGGTCGGCACGGCACCACTCCAACCGCCGTGCCTCGTTGCCAGGCAAGCGAAGAACACGCCATGAGAAAACCACGGCCGAACACCCCCCGTTTCCGCTCCACAACGCGCGCCGCGCTGATCGTCCTGCTCCTGACGGTCGTGGATTCCGCGTTCGCAGAACGCCCCAGGATCGGTCTCGCGCTCAGCGGCGGTGGGGCCCGCGGCGCCGCTCACATCGGCGTATTGCAGGTGCTGGAGGAGAACCGCATCCCGATCGACTGCATCGCCGGCACCAGCATGGGTTCGATCGTCGGCGGACTCTACGCGGCTGGCTACAGCGTCGATGAACTCGAAGCCGTAATCAGCGAGATCGACTGGGATGACGCGTTCGACGACGACACCCCACGCGAATCGCGCTCGTTCCGCCGCAAGCGCGATGACGACACCTACCTCGTACGTGGCAAACCCGGGCTCAGCGACGACCTCGAGCTCAAGTTTCCCGGTGGCCTGATCCAGGGCCAGAAGATCGACCTGCTGTTCGAACGCCTGGCGCTGCCAGCCGCCGGCATCACCGACTTCGACCAACTATCGATACCTTACCGGGCTGTCGGGACGGACATCGCCACCGGCGAAGAGGTGGTGCTCAAGTCAGGTTCATTGGCAATGGCCATGCGCGCGAGCATGTCCGTGCCCGGCGGCTTTTCACCAGTGCTGATCGACGGCAGACAGCTTGTCGACGGCGGCGTCGCCAACAACCTGCCGATCAGCGTGGTGCGTGAACTCTGTGCCGACGTGGTGATCGCGGTCGACATCAGCACGCCGCTGCTCAAAGCCGAGGAGATCGGTTCGATCTTCTCGGTGGCCAGCCAGCTGACCGGCTTTTTGACCCGACGGAACACCGAGCGGCAGATCGCCACGCTCGGGGAGCGCGACGTTCTGATCGTTCCCGATCTGGGCAACATCACCACGGCCGACTTCAGCAAGGCGCCAGAGACGCTGCCGATCGGGCGCGAGGCCGCCACTGCGGCCATCGCCAAGCTGCAGCCGCTGAGTGTCGATGAGGCGACCTACGTCGCGCTTCGCGGACGCCACGACGCGGGGCGCGCCACACTCGAACCGCCGGTGATCCGTTTCGTGCGCCTCGAGAACGATTCCGCGCTCGGCGACGAGGTGATTCGCCGCTACAGCAGCTACAACGAGAATCCGCTGATCGGCAGGCCGGTCGACACCGACCTCATCGAGCGCGAGATCGGGCGACTCTACGGTCTCGAACTGTTCGAGACCATCACCTATCAAGTGGTCAAGGAGGAGAACGAGTACGGGGTTGTCGTCAAGGTGCGCGAGCGTAGTTGGGGTCCGAACTACCTGCAGGCTGGGCTCGACTGGTCGACCAACATGAATGGCAACGGGGTCTTCAACCTCGGGATGATCTACAGCCGGACGCTGTTGAACGAGCTCAACGGCGAGATGCGCATCGGGCTTCAGCTCGGTGACGACCCCGGCGTTGCTGCCGAGTACTACCAGCCGCTCGACCCGACACTACGCTGGTTCGGCGGCGCCGGACTCGCAACGGCATCAAACAACAGCGCGGTCTACACGCCAACTGGATCACGCCTTTTCGAGTTCCGCGTTAGCAGTGCTTCACTCAGTCTATTCGCTGGTCGCAACTTCGGCGACTGGGGCGTGCTGCGCTTCGATTACGAACGCGGTTCGGGTGAACTCGAGGTCAGCACGGGCCTCCCGATCCCGGCCGAAGGCGATTTCGATGTTGGACGATTTAGGGTTTCGCTGTTTGCCGACACCCTCGACAGCCTGCGCTTTCCACGTCGTGGCCTACTCGCAGGCCTGGCCTGGCAGGGCGAGCGCGAGTCGCTCGGCTCGGACTTCGACTACGACCAGCTGAGCCTCTACATGGCCAAGCCGCTGACCTGGAAGCGCAACACCCTGATCCCCACGCTGATCTACAACACCACGCTCGAAGACGAAGGCTCACTGGAGTCGTTCTTCCGTGGGGGCGGATTCCTGCGCCTGTCGGGTTTCCAGACCGATCAACTCGCCGGCCAGCATTTTGGCCTACTGAGCCTGGTCTACTACCGCCACGTCAACGACTTCCCGCTGTTCCCGGTCTACCTGGGCGGGTCGCTCGAGAGCGGCAACGTCTGGCTGCGTGACAGCGACGTGTTCGACGACATGCGGATCGCAGGTAGCCTGTTTACCGGCGTCGACACCCCACTTGGGCCGCTGTTCTTCGCCTACGGCCAGGCCGAGGGCGGCAACGACAGCTTCTACCTCACGCTCGGTTCACCGGTAATCATCAGGCCATCGGGCAGCCGCTGACACACTCAGCCGCCTAGCGCCGCCAGCGCCTCACGCAGCCGGGTATCGCGCTCGTAGATGTCCTCGCGGGCCTGCAACGTGCCGTTCTCGTCGACCCAGGCGGTGAGATAGTAGAGGTGGACCGGCAGCGCACGTGGCAGCGACACGGTCTGCTCCCTGCCGCTCGCCATCGCCTCTTTGACCCGTTCCGGCGTCCAGGCGGGATCCTCCAGAAGCAGGTGAGTAGCGAGATCGCCGGGCCGCTCGACACGGATGCAGCCGCTGCTGAAATCGCGCTGGGCACGGTCGAACAGCTGCTTGGCCGGGGTGTCGTGCAGGTAGACGCTGAAGCGGTTCGGGAACATGAACTTGACGCGCCCCAACGCGTTGTTCGGACCGGGATCCTGGCGGAAGTGGTAGGGCAGGTTGCGTGCGCTGATCGTGCGCCAGTCGACACTCGCCGGGTCGATCTCGCGCTCGTTCGCACCCCAGCCCTGCAACACCCGGATGCCGTCCTCGGCGAGCGCGTTCGGATCGCGTTTCAGGCGCGGCAGGATGTCTTCGCGGGCGATGGTCGGCGGCAGGTGCCAGGAAGGGCTCAAAACCAGGTAGGTCATGCTGCCGCTGAACACCGGGGTCTGGCGAAAGGGCTTGCCGACGATGACGCCCATCGTCATCACCACCTCGTTCTCCTCGACCAGCTCGAGGCTGAAGTCGGCGATGTTCACGCGCAGGTGGCGCGGCTCCGGTGCCCTCGGCAGCCAGCGGAACCGCTCCATGTTGATCTCGACCTGGGCGATCAGGTCAGCCACCGAACGGTTGAGCATCGATCGCGTGCCCCGACCGAAGATGCCGTCCGCCTCGAGCCCGTGGCGCGCCTGGAAGCTGAGCAGTGCGGCGTCGACCAGTCCATCGAAGCGGGTGTCGTCGAGATTGGCGCCTTCCGGGAGGTCGCCGGTGTAACGCAGGCGACGGCGGATCGACGGGACACGCTCGTCCTCGTCGCCGAGGCGCAGCGCGAAACCGGAGGCAACGCGTGGCGGCTCGCTCGCCGGGTCGACCTGCCTCAGCTCGGCCAGCGCGTCACGCAGGCGCGCGTACTGGGAGTAGGCCGGTTCCAGCTCACCGAGCACATCCACCGGGTCGCCGCTGGCCAGCGCGGTATCGAGCAGCGAGACGAGGTCGCGTTCGCGTGGTGACGCGAGCCACTGGCCGTAGAGCACCTCGGGGTCGACGCGGCCACGCAGCAGGTGTCCGGCGAGCGTCAGCCAGGCGTCACTGAGCAGCAGTTCGAGGTCGACCAGCTGGTCGAGAGACCCCTGGCCGTCGGTCACGGCCGTGAGCCGCGACGCAAGTTCCTCGGGCCGGTAGTACTCAGGCACCAGGCCCTCCGTGGCGACGCCGCGCAGGTGGCTGATGAAGTCTCCGGCGGCATTGACCGGTTGCCCGTTGGCATCGATCCAGGCCGGTACGAACGAGCGCAGCAGGTAGAGGCGCGTCACGGCGTCCTGCCTGCGCAGCCGCAGGCCGTCGACCACGAGCTCGTCCTGGGTCAGCGGCAGTCCCACGCGATCGCGCAGCGCGGACGTGAACAGCTCCGCAGGATCCGTTGCCGGAGCCGAAATCGAAGGCGTGACGACAGGATCGACCGGTGCGGCCGGCGCGGTCGCCTGCGCCGCGACGAACATAGGCGTCATCAGCGCCGTGCCGAGCAACAGGCGGAGGAGGGGGGCGGGCAAGGTACGCGGACGAGGCATCGAGTGACTCCGGGATCGTGCGTTCGGGTTGGTCAGCTGTCGGTCGCGGCGCTTTCGCCATCGGCCGGCTGGTCAATGATCCCCAGCCAGGCCATCAGCAGGGTGTAACCGACCACCAGCACCACCGCACCGACGAACAGGCCGACGATGCCCATGGTCAGCAGGCCACCGATCGAACCGACGAACAGCACCGCGATCGGCGCCCTGACCCCGCGACGCATCAACAGCGGCTTGAGGACGTTGTCGATGGCGACGACGAACA
>CBDTVS010000024.1:0-10756 GCA_965364245.1 uncultured Gammaproteobacteria bacterium
TGCGTGCGTGCCTGCGTCGAGCACGGTCTGCTGCACAACCAGGTCCAGCGCCTCTGGTACCGCGGTGCGATGTTCCGCTACGAGCGGCCGCAGAAGGGTCGCTACCGCCAGTTCCACCAGGTGGGCCTCGAGGCCTTCGGCATGGACGGTCCGGACATCGATGCCGAGGTGATCCTGGTCAGCCGGCGCTTCTGGGAGCGTCTCGGGCTCGCCGAAAAGGTCGAGCTGCAGCTCAACAGCCTGGGCGACGCCGACGAGCGCGCCGCCTACCGCGCCCGGCTGGTGGAGTATTTCAACGATCACCTCGAGCAGCTCGACGAGGACAGCCGCCGGCGCCTCGACAGCAACCCGCTGCGGATCCTCGACAGCAAGAACCCCGAGATGCAGTCGCTCCTGGCTGGCGCCCCGGCGCTGCTCGAGCACCTGGGTGACGCGTCGCGCGAGCACTTCGACGGCCTCCGCGCGCGGCTCGAGGCGGCCGGCGTGGCGTACGTGATCAACCCGCGCCTGGTGCGCGGCCTCGACTACTACGGGCGTACCGTGTTCGAGTGGGTCACCGAGGCGCTCGGTGCCCAGGGCACGGTCTGCGCGGGTGGCCGCTACGACGGCCTCGTCGAGCAGCTCGGGGGGCGCCCGACGCCAGCAGTCGGCTTTGCGATGGGTCTCGAGCGGCTGGTCGAGCTGATGACCGACGGCGCCGCACCCGGCGAACCGCCGGCCGACGTCTACGTCGTGGTCGGCAGCCCGGCGCTCGAGATCGAGGCGGTCGCGCTCAGCGAGCAGCTGCGCGATGCGCTGCCCGGTCTGCGCTTGTCGCTGCACTGCGGAGGCGGTAGCCTGAAAAGCCAATTCAAGCGTGCGGATCGCAGCGGGGCCGAGCTGGCGCTGGTGCTCGGCGAAGCGGAATGGGCACGCGGTGCGGTGGCGATCAAGCCGCTGCGCGCGACCGGGGAACAGAGTGAAGTGGCACGCGACGCGCTCGCCGCGCGGCTGCGTGCGATGCTCGATGCAGGTGCGGCCTGAGCCGCGGGACGGAGGGGAGCTTGGACGTCTACGAATCGGATAAGGAACAGGTCGAAAAGCTGCGCAAGTGGTGGCAGGAGAACGGCAAGGCGCTGATCATCGGCGTGGTCCTCGGTCTCGGCGGGCTGTTCGGCTACCGCGGCTGGCAGGAGCACGTCACCACCAAGGCGATGGAGGCGGCCGATCTCCACGCGGCGGTGCTGGTGGCCCTCGAGCAGGCGCAGCACGCCACGGTGATCGCCGAGAGTGCGCGGCTGCGCGGCGAATACGCCGGCACGCCCTATGCCGCGCTGGCGACCCTGGCCGAGGCCGCGGTGCTGGTGCGCGACGGCGACGCCGCTGCGGCGCAGACCTCTCTCGAGTGGGTCGTCGAGCACGCCGGCCAGCCGGAGGTCGCCGCGGTCGCGCGGCTGCGCCTGGCACGGCTGCTCCACGACCGGGGTGAATCCGGGGCGGCCCGCGCCGCGCTGGACGCCCTGCCGGCCGGGCTGTTCACCGCCCAGGTTGCCGAACTGCGCGGCGATCTGCTGCGCGACGCCGGGCAGCGCGATGCGGCAGCTGATGCCTACCGCGAGGCGCTGGCCGCCGACAGCGAGAATCGCGCCATCGTGCAGATGAAACTCGACGACCTCGGTCTCGAACTTGCCGGGGGGACGCCGCGATGAGGTGGTTGCTGCCACCGCTGGCCGGCCTGTTGCTCGGTGGCTGCGGGCTGATGGGATTCGGCGACGAGGATGAGGGACCGCAGCCTGCCGCGCTCACCGAGTTCACGACCACGCTGCCGGTCAGCCGGGCCTGGAGCGCCGATTGCGGCGCCGGTTCCGGTGAGGCGCGGCTGGCGCTGACGTTGGTCAGCGACGGCGAGCGCCTCTACTGCGCCGACCACGAGGGCGGCGTCGCGGCCTTTGCCCTCGAGGATGGTCGCGGTCTGTGGCGTGTCGACACCGGGCTGCCGATCAGCGGCGGGCCCGGTATCGGTGCGGGGCGGGTGGTGGTCGGCAGTGCCGATGCCTGGATCGCCGCGCTGGACGCGACCGATGGCTCCGAGCTGTGGCGCTCGCGGGTCTCGAGCGAGGTGCTGGCGCGCCCGGCGGTCGGCGCCACCGTGGTCGCCGTGCAGACCGCCGACGGACGGCTCGCGTCGCACGACGCCAGCAGCGGCCAGCGTCTCTGGTACTTCGATACCAGCGTTCCGGCGCTGTCGCTGCGCGGCACCAGCCCGCCCCTGATCACGGGCGACCAGGTGATCGCCGGCTTCGCCAACGGCAAGCTCGCCGCGTTCTCGGAGCGCGACGGACGCCAGCTCTGGGAGGCGGCCATCGCGCTGCCGCGCGGCCGCAGCGAACTCGATCGCATGGTCGACATCGACGCGGCGCCGGTCTTGCGCGGCGACACGCTCTACGCGGTGGCCTACCAGGGGCGTGTCGCGGCGCTGGCGAGCCGCTCCGGCACGCTGCTCTGGGCGCGCGACTTCTCGTCGAGCAGCGGTCTCGATGTCGGCCGCGAGCGGATCTTCATCGCCGACGCCGAGGACCATGTCTGGGCGCTCGATCGCAACGGCGGGGCCTCCTACTGGCGCCAGGAGCAGTTCCAGCATCGCAAGCTCACCGCGCCGGTCGCGGTCGGTGAGAGCGTGGTGGTGGGCGACTTCGAGGGCTACCTGCACTTCCTCGATGCTGCAGACGGTCGCCTGGTGGCACGCGTCGCCACGGGCGGCACGCCGATCCTGAGCACGCCGCTGGTGCTTGGTGACACGGTCTACGCGCTGACTGCGGGCGGCGAGGTGATCGCCGTGCGGGTTGGCGGCTGAGGGGAGCCCGGTGCGGGCGGCCCGTGGCCCGGCGGCGGATCAGTCGTCGAGGAAGAAGCCCATCTTGACGCCGGCCATCTCGACCACGTCCTGATCCTGCAGGTGGTAGGCCTGCGGCCCCACCTGGGCGCCGTTGACGATCAGCTTGCGGTCGTTGTTCTGACCGCCGTCGATCTGCACCATGAAGTAGCCGTGGTGACGACGCGTGATGGCGACCACCTGCACGCCCTTCTTGCCGAGCGTGGTGACCTCCTTGACCAGCTTCAGTTCACGGCCGGAATTGGGGCCGTTGAGAATCTGCAGGCGCGCTGCCTGGGGCTCGGGTTGTGCGGCCGGGGCGGGCGGCGGCGGCGCCGCCGGTGCCGGCGCGCTGGCCTGAGGTGCCTCGGCGGCGGGCTTGTTGATCAGGTTGCCCATCGCGCCGAAGCTCATCACGACCGTCTTCTCGAGGTCGTCGGCGGCGTCGTCCTGCTCCTCGTTGACGAACTCCAGCTGGTGCTTGCCGATATCGATGCGGTCGCCGTGATTCAGCGCGTGCTTGGTCACCGGGGTCCCGTTGACCGTGGTGCCGTTGGTGCTGTCGAGATCCTCGAGGAAGAAGTCGTTGAGGATGCGGATGATCCTGGCGTGGTGACCGCTGACCGCCAGGTTGTCGACCTGGATGTCGTTGTCCGACTTGCGGCCAATCGTCGTGTACTCCTTCTCGAGCTCGGTTTCGCCGACCGGGTTGCCGTGGAAGGTGAGGATCAGTTTTGCCATTTACCTGTGCGCCCCTGGGCAGTTGCAGACGTTCCACCCGGTCTCGGTGATCCGCTTCAGTTTGGTATTACCGGCCGCGCCAACACCGCCGTGATGTTGTCGAGACCGCCGCGTTCGTTGGCGAGGCGGACGAGCTCGCGCGTAGCTGCGCCAAGATTAGCACCAAAATTCAGCAGCGTTAACCTGATCCGCTCCTTGTCGAGCATGCCGTGCAGGCCGTCGCTGCACAGCAGGTAGAGGTCATCACGGGCCGTTTCCAGCGCGTGCAGCTCGGGCATTACCCGTGCCTCGCAGCCCAGCGCCTGGGTCAGGACGTTGGCGAACGGCGGCCTGCCGTGGCGCGCGTCGCCGCGTGCCGCGAGCAGTTCGCCGACGGTCTGGTCGGTGGTCAGGCGCTCGAGCCGCCCGTCGCGCAGGCGGTAGAGCCGCGAGTCGCCGACGTGGGCGACGTGCAGTTGGCCGGCGGTGAACAGCACCGCGAGCAGCGTGGTGCCCATGCCATCGGCATCGGGGGTCGTCGCCATGCTGGCGAGGATGGCCTGGTTGGCCATGGCGACCGCGTCGGCCAGGCGCTCTGCCGCGGGCAGCCCCGGCCGGTCTGGCGCAGGCGCGGAGTCGATCAGCGCGCGCAGTGCGGCACTGATCGCCAGCGCGCTCGCCAGATCGCCGCGCGCGTGTCCGCCCATGCCGTCGGCGAGCAGCGCGATACCCTGCTCGGCGAGCAGGGCGAAGGCGTCCTGGTTGGCCGCGCGGCGCCGACCGACGTCGCTGAGTCCGGCCAGTTCGACGGGTGGAGAGGGCATGGCGTTGCCGTTCGTCATGGGCTGGTCCATTCTAGCGTCGCACACGGGCTGTTGGTCACGGAGGAGACGCGGATGGCTGCCGAGCAGGCGAACCTGGACGAACTCTCGACCCTGCGCGACTGGATTCGCTGGGGTGCGAGCCGCTTCGGTGCGGCCGGGCTGTTTTTTGGCCACGGCACCGACAACGCGATCGACGAGGCCGCGGCACTGGTGCTGCACGCCCTGCACCTGCCTCCTGACCTGCCGCCCGGATTCCTCGAGTCCCGCCTGACCGCCGACGAGCGCGCGGCGGTGCTCGAGCTGCTCGAGCGGCGCGTCGACGAGCGCAAGCCGGCCGCTTACCTGACCCACGAGGCGTGGTTCGCCGGTCTGCGCTTCTACGTCGACGAGCGGGTACTGATCCCGCGCTCGCCGATCGCCGAGCTGGTCGAGAAGGGCTTCGAGCCGTGGCTCGAGCACGAGCGGGTCGGCCGGGTGCTCGACCTGTGCACCGGCAGCGGCTGCATCGCGATCACCTGCGCACTGGCGTTTCCCGAGGCCGAGATCGACGCGGTCGATCTCTCCGCCGAGGCCCTCGAGGTGGCGCGAATCAACATCGAACGCCACCACCTCGGCGAGCGCGTGCACGCACTCGAGTCGGACCTGTTCCATAACCTCAAGGGCGTGCAATACGACCTGATCGTCAGCAACCCGCCCTACGTGCCGACCGCGAGCCTCGAGGCCTTGCCGCAAGAGTATCGGCACGAGCCGGCGCTCGGTCTCGAGGCCGGCGAGCATGGCCTGGATGTCATCAGCCGCATGCTGGTGCAGGCGTCGTCGCACCTGAGGCCCGGTGGTATCATGGTGGTGGAGGTCGGCGAAGCGGAGCCGGCCCTGATCGAGCGCTACCCGCAGATTCCGTTCCTGTGGCTCGATTTCGAGCGTGGCGGTCAAGGCGTGTTCCTGCTGACCGCCGAGCAGCTCAAGGATTACGCCACCACTTTCGCCATCGGCTGACCCTTCCAGATGACCCAGATCAAGCGCGCGCGTACCGCCGAAGCATGAGCGACAAAATCACTTTCGATGCGGAACTGATCCGGCGCTACGACCGCTCAGGGCCGCGCTACACCTCGTACCCGACCGCGGTGCAGTTCGTCGAGACCTTCGACGCCGGGCGCTACCGCGAGGTGGCCGCGGCCAGCGTGGCCGAGCGTGCCGACCGCCCGCTGTCGCTCTACTTCCACATCCCGTTCTGCGACACGGTGTGCTTCTACTGCGCGTGCAACAAGCACGTGACCAAGGACCGCGGCCTGGCGCAGCCCTACCTCGACCGGCTGCAGCGCGAGATCGCGATGCAGGCCGGGATGTTCCCGCGCGAACGGGTGGTCGAGCAGCTGCACTGGGGTGGGGGGACGCCGACCTTCATCAGCGCGGAGCAGATGCGTGGGCTGATGGCCTGCACGCGCGAGCACTTCACGCTCGCCGACGACGCGCACGGCGAGTATTCGGTCGAGGTCGACCCACGCGAGGCGCCACCGGAGACCATCCGCCTGCTGCGCGAGATCGGTTTCAATCGCCTGAGCATGGGCGTGCAGGACTTCGACCCGGCGGTGCAGAAGGCGGTCAACCGCCTGCAGTCGGAGGAGATCACGCTCGCCTCGCTGGAGGCGGCGCGCGACTGCGGCTTCCGCTCGATCAGCCTCGACCTGATCTACGGCCTGCCGAAGCAGACCGCGACGAGCTTCGCCGCGACGCTGGACAGGATCATCGCGCTCGGGCCCGACCGGCTGTCGGTGTTCAACTACGCCCACCTGCCGGAGCTGTTCAAGCCGCAGCGGCGCATCCACCCCGACGAGCTGCCGTCGCCGGCCGAGAAGCTCGACATCCTGCAGCTGACCACCGAGCGCCTGGCCGCGGCCGGCTACGTCTACATCGGTATGGACCACTTCGCGCGTCCCGACGACGAGCTCGCCGTGGCGCAGCGCGAGGGCACGCTGTACCGCAATTTCCAGGGCTACTCGACGCACGCCGAGTGCGACCTGATCGGTCTCGGCGCGACCTCGATCGGCAGCGTCGGACCCAGCTACGCGCAGAACCGGCGCGAGATCGACGACTACTACGCCGCGATCGACGCCGGCGAGCTGGCCGTGTTCCGCGGCGTGGAGCTCGACGCCGACGACCTGCTGCGCCGCGCGGTGATCACCGACCTGATCTGCCACTTCCGCCTCGAGTTCGCCGCCGTCGAGGCGCGTTTCAACGTCGTCTTCGCCGAGTACTTCGCGCGCGAGCTCGAGGCGCTCAAGCCGATGCAGGACGACGGCCTGCTGGCGCTCGCGCCGGATCGCATCGAGGTCAGCGCGGCCGGGCGCTTCCTGATCCGCAACATCTGCATGGTGTTCGACCGCTACCTGCGCGAGGCGGAAACCCAGCGCTTCTCGAAGGTGATCTGACCCCGTGCAGGGTCGGTAGAATAGCCGCATGTCAGGCAACAGCATCGGCAGGCTCTTCGTGGTCACCGACTTCGGTGAGAGCCACGGCCCCGCGATCGGTGGCGTGGTCGACGGCTGCCCGCCGGGTGTCGCGCTCGACGAGGCGCTGTTGCAGCGCGACCTCGACCGGCGCCGGCCGGGCCAGAGCCGTCACACCACCCAGCGCCGCGAGGCCGACGCGGTCGAGATCCTCTCCGGCGTGTTCGAGGGGGTCACCACCGGTGCGCCCATCGGCCTGCTGATCCGCAACACCGACGCACGGTCGAAGGATTACTCGAACCTCGTCGACCGCTTCCGCCCGGGCCACGCCGACTACGTCTACCAGCAGAAGTACGGGTTGCGCGATCACCGTGGCGGCGGCCGCTCGTCGGCGCGCGAGACCGCGGTGCGCGTCGCCGCCGGCGGCGTCGCCAGGGCGTTCCTGGCCACCTGTGGCATCCAGGTGCGCGGCTACCTCGCCCAGCTCGGGCCGCTGCGGCCCGCGCAGCACGACTGGGAGGCGGTGCACGCCAACCCGTTCTTCTTCCCCGACCCGGCGATGGTGCCGGAGCTCGAGGCCTACATGGACGCGCTGCGCAAGTCGGGTGACTCGATCGGGGCGCGCGTCAACGTCGAGGCGACCGGCGTGCCGCCGGGTCTCGGCGAGCCGGGGTTCGACCGCCTCGACGCCGACATCGCCCACGCGCTGATGGGCATCAACGCGGTCAAGGGGGTCGAGGTCGGCGCCGGCTTCGCGGCCGTCGAACAGAAGGGCAGCGAGCACCGCGACGAGATGGCCCCCGAGGGTTTCCTCTCCAACCAGGCCGGCGGCGTCCTCGGTGGCATCTCCACCGGCCAGACGATCCGTGCCAGCATCGCCATGAAGCCGACCTCGAGCCTGCGCATCCCCGCACGCACCGTCGACCGCGACGGCCAGCCGGTCGAGGTGGTGACCACGGGACGCCACGACCCCTGTGTCGGCATCCGCGCGGTGCCGATTGCCGAGGCGATGCTCGCCATCGTGCTCGCCGACCACCTGCTGCGTCACCGTGGCCAGAACCGCGACGTGGCCTCGACCACGCCGGTGATCCCCGCCGGGCACGACTGACCGATGCCGACGCCCGACGCGACGCCGTACTGGCGGCTGTCGGGCTTCTACCTCGTCTACTTCGCCTCACTCGGGGCATTGATCCCGTTCTGGGGACTCTACCTGCAGGACCTCGGCCACGACGCCGCGGCGATCGGTGAGCTGATGGCGCTGCTGCTCGCGACCAAGATCATCGCGCCCAACCTGTGGGGCTGGCTGGCCGATCGACGCGGCGAGCGGGTGCGCATCGTGCGCGCCGCTTCGCTGGCCGCGCTGGTCTGCTTCGCCGGTGTGTTCGTCAGTGGCAGCTACGCCTGGCTGGCGCTGGTGATGGTGGCGTTCAGCTTCTTCTGGAACGCGTCGCTGCCGCAGTTCGAGGCATTGACCCTGTCGCACCTGGCGCGCGATCCGCACCGCTACGGGCTGGTGCGGGTGTGGGGCTCGGTCGGCTTCATCCTCAGCGTGCTCGCGCTCGGTGCGCTGTTCGAGGTGACCGGGCGCAGCGTGCTGCCGTGGATCGTGCTCGGCCTGTTCGTGCTGGTGTGGGCCGTCAGCCTCAGCGTGCCCGACGCCGGAACGTCGGCCAAAACGGTGCGGCGCGAGTCACTGCTCGGCACCCTGCGGCGACCCGAGGTGGCGGCACTGCTCGGCGCCTGCCTGCTGATGCAGGCGAGCCACGGACCCTACTACGCCTTCTTCAGTATCCACCTCGACCGGGCCGGCTACGGCCAGCAGCTGATCGGGGCGTTGTGGGCGCTCGGTGTTATCGCCGAGATCGGCATCTTCCTGGTCGCCGCGCCGCTGCTGCGCCGCTTCTCGCCGCGTGCCCTGTTGCTGGCGAGCCTGCTGCTGACCGCGTTGCGCTGGCTGCTGGTGGGCGGGCTGGTCGAACAGCTCGGCTGGCTGCTGGTCGCGCAGCTGCTGCACGCGGCGTCGTTCGGCATCTACCACGCCGCGGCGATCCAGCTGGTGCACCGCTTCTTCCCGCCACCGCACCAGGGCCGCGGCCAGGCGCTCTACAGCAGCCTCAGCTTCGGTGCCGGCGGGGCGCTCGGCAGCCTGCTCGGCGGCTACGCCTGGGTGACGCTGGGCGCCGAGGCAACGTTCGTGTTCGCATCCGGGATGGCGCTGGCCGGGGCGCTGGTGGCCTGGCGCTGGCTGCGCGCCTGAGGGCGATTAATCCGCCGTGGTGGAGTGGGGCAGCGGCAGCGAGACCCAGAACAGCGCGCCGCCGCTGGTGCGGCGTTCGGCACCGATGCGCCCCTGCATCGCCTCGACCAGTCGCCGGCACAGCGCGAGCCCGAGGCCGGTGCCACCGAAGCGACGCGCGGTGTGCTCCTCGGCCTGGGTGAACTCGGTGAACAGCCGCTCGGAAGAGCCCTGCGGCAGGCCGATGCCGGTGTCGAGCACGTTGAGGTGCAGCGTGCCGTCGCTGCCCTTGCCGGCCTGGTAGTCGGCCTCGACGCGCACGTGGCCCTGGTGGGTGAACTTGATGGCGTTGTTGACCAGGTGCTCGAGCACCGCGCCGATGTGCCCCGGGTCGCCGATCAGCCGGTGCGGCATCATCGGATGGCAGCCGAGCTCGAAGTGCAGGCCCTTCTTCTGCGCCGCCGGCCGCATCGTCGCGGCGACCGTCTCGACCAGCTCGTGGGGATCGAAGCTCTGGGTGCGGATCGGCAGCTGGCCGGTCTCCATGCGCGAGTACTCGAGCAGCTGGTCGATCAGTCGCAGCAGGGTGCGCGCCGAGTCGCGCGCCATCTCCACCTGCTCCCGCTGGCCGGCATCGAGTTCGCTGTCGCCGAGCAGCTCGAGCATGCCGAGCGTGCCGTTGAGCGGCGTGCGCAGCTCGTGGCTCATGTTGGCGAGGAAGGTGCTCTTGGCGCGGTTGGCCTCCTCGGCCTCGGCCTTGGCGGCGAGCAGCTTCTGGCGTGCGGCGATCTGTTCGCTGATGTCGCGGTCGGCGCCACGGTAGCCGATCAGCTGGCCGCGGGCGTCGAGCAACGGCAGGCCGCTGGTCTCGAGCGTCACCACGTGGCCGTCACGATGCCGGTTGCGGTTCAGGAAGCCGTTGAACGACTGTTTCGCCTCGAACACCTGGAAGGCCGCCAGCTTCAGCTCGTCCCGCTCCTCGGCGAGAAAGAAGTCATAGAAGCACTTGCCGAGCACCTCCTCCGGCCGGTAGCCGAGGATCTGCTCGACCATCGGGCTGGCGTAGGTGTAGTGACCCTCGGCATCGACCTCCCAGATCCATTCGCCGATGTGCGTGGCAACGTCACTGAAGCGCTGCTCGGAGACGCGCAGCGCGTGTTGCGCGGTCTCGAGGTCGTGGACCTGGCCACGCAGCGGCAGGTAGAGGAGATAGTAGAAGGCTGGAATCAGCAGGACGATCAGCATCACCGAGTCGATGACCGCCTCGGCATGCGGGCTGATCTCGGGCAGCGCCTGCAGGATCAGCATCACCAGCACCTCGGCGCAGAAGATGGTGATGCCGATGGCGAACAGCAGGCTGGCGAGCGAGCGCAGCGGCCCGGCCGAGAGCTCCGTACGCGTTGCGGCCTCGCGGTTGCGCACCACGCTGCGGGAGTGGGTGGGGTCGATGCTCATCGGCGCGATGTCGGGCGGGCGCGGCGGTCCGGCAGGGCGGTGACCATTGACTGCAGTTTAGCCAATCGGCCCCGGTGGCGGCGAATCGGCGTGCTCGGTCAGCGTGGCGAGCAGCGCGCGGGCCGCATTGGAGAGCGTGCGGCCGCGCTGGCGCACCGCGCCGAGTGCCCGGTGCATGCTCAGTCCGCTGACCGGCAGCGTGCAGAGCCGGGCGTCGACCAGC
>CBDTVS010000025.1:0-10755 GCA_965364245.1 uncultured Gammaproteobacteria bacterium
TTCTGGGGCTACAACCGCCTGACCACCGTCGAGGGCCTGTTCGGTGCGGGTGATGCGGTCGGCGGCACGCCGCACGCGTTCTCGTCCGGCTCCTTCACCGAGGGGCGCCTGGCGGCCAAGGCGGCCTGCCAGTACATCGACGACGGCAAGGCCGAGGGCATCCGGGTGTCCGACGCACAGATCGAGCGTCGCCGCGAGGAGGTCTACAAGCCGATGGAGACCTACCGGGTCTTCCGCAACGAGATCACCGCGGGTTCGGTCAACCCGAACTACATCAACCCGCGCCAGGCGCTGGACCGCCTGCAGAAGCTGATGGACGAGTACTGCGGCGGCGTGACGGTCAGCTACATGACCAACGAGAAGCTCCTCAACATCGGCCTCAAGAAGATGAAGCTGCTCGAGGAGGACCTCGAGAAGATCGCGGCCGAGAACATCCACGAGCTGCTGCGCGCGTGGGAGGTCAAGCATCGCACCCTCGCCTCGGAGTCGGTGATGCAGCACACGCTGTTCCGCAAGGAGACGCGCTGGCCGGGCTACTACTATCGCGGCGACCACCTCAAGGTCGACGACGAGAACTGGCACGTCCTGACCGTCTCCCGGCGCGATCCCGAGACCGGCGAGTACACGATGGAGAAGGCGCCCTGCTACCACCTGGTTTCGGACGAAGAGGAGCAGGCGGCCTGATCGTTTCCCGGTCGGAACTCCCGCCTCCCCGGCGGGAGTTCCGGGCCCGGGTCGTGATTTGCATACAGGAGATCAACAGCGCAGGCTGTTGATCTCTTTTAGTTGATGGGCCCGCGAAACCGGGGCCCCTTGGTTGGCGGAAGCATGAATATCATCGAGCAGACCGACGACGAGATACTGGCCATCGCCCACCCGATGTGGGACGACCTGATCAAGTACTCCAACGAGGGCGAATACGGCAAGTTCGTGCGCAATTTCTCCTACGATCTGCTGCTCGGACTCAACGAGGTCGAGGTCGGCAAGCAGTTCGCGAAAAGCGAGCTGACCCGGAGCCTCGATACCAAGTACGACTACCTCGGCCTGATCCGCCGGGGGCAGCACGTGACGGTCCTGTACCGGATGCGCAGTACCAAGAAAGAGGGCGAGTGGCTCGGGCGGCTGGTGCTCGGTTACGACAAGGACGGCGAGGTCAAGATCTTCGGTGCCTCGATCTTCTGATCACTCGGCAATCCTTTCGCCCGTCGCGCGTCTGCGACATCTGAATCACGGAGTCCCAACATGACCGAGATGTCCATGGAAGATCCGGTTGCCGACGGCAAGTACGTCGAGCTCATCTACAAGGTCATCGACGCCAAGAGCAAGAGCGTCCTCACCGGGGTCGAGTTCCCGATCGGCTACGTGCACGGGGTGAACGAGGCCCTCGCCCCGCAGGTGACGGCCGAACTCGAGGGCCGCCTGCCGGGAGACGTCATCGAGGTCCCGCTCGACTGCAACAAGCTGTTCGGCCCGAGGGACGAGTCGCTGGTCGTCACCGACCTGATCGAGAACGTGCCGGAAGAGTACCGCGAGGTCGGCACGTCCATTCTGATGGAGAACGAGGAGGGCAAGACCAAGACCTTCCTCGTCACGCGGGTGGACGAGAAGACCGTGACCATCGACGGCAACAACCCCCTGTGCGGTCGGGAGGTGATCTTCCGGCTGGAGATCCTCGGCGTGCGCGATGCGACCGAGGAGGAGATCACGCACGGCGGGCCGGTCCAGTCCGCACCCGACCTCGACGGTATCGCCGGCGCGGGCGGGAAGCTGAAGAGCATCCACGAATAGGGCCGGGCTGCGCTACGGCCTAAAGACGCATGGGCGAAGACCGTCCCTGGCCATGCGTGTGAGCGCAGTCCCGCGGGCCGGCCTACGGCGCCAGCCCTGAGTTCGGAGGTTCACGTTGCCGCAGCATCTCTACGCGGAAACGCTGCTGGCCCCGGGGCTCGGTGTCGTCTTCCAATGGCGGTTCCAGAACTGCGGACATCACCTGCTCGACGTCCTCGATCCCGCATCGCCGGTGCACGGCGCGCTGCGGCAGGCCATCGAGCGGTTCGAAAGCACCGTCTTCGAACTGGCACCCGACAAGCCGACGCTTATCGAGTGGGCGAACTCCCAGGACACGCTCCAGGACCCCGCGGATCGCCGCGAGCTGCGTCTTGGCGGCGCCCACGTCTTCCAGCAGTCCATCGAGCTGTTCCAGGGCATGCAGATGATGACGGACCGGGAGGAGGACCCGTCCCGGCTCGCGGCCATCCACCACGACATCGGTGACGTGATGGGCTTCATCGGGCAGCGCAGTGGCAGCGTGCACTTCCTCGAGCAGGCGGCGATGTCCTACGAGCAGGCGCTGGAGCTGCGCACCCGGGACGCGACGCCGCGCGCATGGGCACAGACGACCTGCAACCTGGGCCTGGTCATGCAGACCCTGGGCAATCTCCAGGACGACCCGTCGATGCTCAAGCAGGCGCTGCAGACCTACAAGGAGGCGGTGAACTTCCTGCCCAGGGAAGAGCTGCCCGAGGACTGGGCGGCCGCGCTCTGCAGCGTGGCCACGCTGCTGTGCCAGCTCGGGACCCATCGGCGGGGCGCACGCACGCTGGAGCAGTCCGTGGTGGCCTATCGCAACGTGCTGGCAGAGCGCACCCCGGAGAAGAACCTCGCCGCCTGGATCATGACCCAGAACAACCTCGCTGCAGCGATGCAGGCCCTGGGCGAACACGAGGAGGACATCGCCTCGCTGGAAGCGTCCATCCCGCTCTACGACGCGGTGCTGAAGGAGATTGACGACGACGCGTTGCCGCTGGTCCGGGCCGTGATCGCGGCCAATCGTGCATCGGCGCTGAACGCGCTCGCCGCCGAGTCGGATCATCTGGACATGGCCGAATCCTCGGTCGTCGAGTTCGAGCGGATCGCGGCGTTACTCGACGACACGGATTACACGCGCCTGCTGGCCGCGGCCAGGGCGCGGGTCGATGCGTCACGGGAGCTCGTGGACCGCTTGCAGGTGTGAGCGAGAGACCCGGAACACACCGGAACATGCCCGGCAAGGCAGCTTCGAGGAACGCCGTGAAGGGGGTTGGACTTCGGTATTTTTTACCGGCCCATAAAGTGCGATTATCGCGCTTGCGTGCATGTCATTGAATTCCCGGGGCCAACCCGGAAATGGGCGAAAACCGCCATTGGAATCAATGGGATCAATGGTTTCTTTGCACGTAGCTTGTTGACACAATGGGTGCGTGTGAAGGCCTGCAACGTCGCCAGTCGTCCGTTGCAATTTTTGTCATCTCGATACAGAACACATACGGTGATGCCATGAGTGAACCATCCAAGACCCGACCCAAGGTGCCGGAGGGACAATCCCGGTTTCTGAAGACCCGCCAGATGCCGCCGAACGAGAAGGGTTACGTGGGCTACGAAACGATCTGGGATAGCTTCCAGAAGGAAGTTAAATACGAGACCCCGAAGAAGCCCTGAGTCGCGAGCTACTGCCTTTGGGAGCGGCATCCCAGCCTCGATTCGAGACCCTCCCGATGGAGGGTCTCGTCGTTTCGGCCATCGCTTCGCCACCCGCAATTGCACGCACGCTGGCCGGGCCACGGTCGAAGCGGTCGGGGAGCGACGCTATGATCTGAACTCTCGCCCCACGACGCGCCGGGCGACGCATTCACTAGGAGAGGCCAGGAGATGGGACTCGACGCGCTGGCCATCTCCGGCCTGAGCGGACACGGCCTGGTGCTGCTGATCTTCACCGCGGTGGTGTTCACCGTGTTCGTGCTCGACCGCTTCCCGATCGCGTCGGTCTGCCTGGCGATCCTCGTCTTCCTCCCGCTCTTCTTCCTGGCATTCCCGTATCGGGTCGGCGGCGAGGTCGTCGACCCATTCTCGTTCTTCGCCGGCCTCGGCCACCCCGCCCTGCTTGCCATCTGCGGGCTGATGATTCTCGGCCACGCGCTGGTCCTGACCGGCGCGCTCGAACCGGCCGCACGACGCCTCTCCGCACTCGTCGCGGCGCGCCCCGGCGTGGCCCTGCTCGCCGTGCTGATCGGCGCGGCACTCGCCAGCGGGGTCGTCAACGACACGCCCGTCGTGGTGCTGCTGATTCCGCTGCTGATCGCGGCGACGCTGCGCGCGAACACGTCGCCCGCGCGCATCCTGATGCCGATGAACTACGCGGTGCTGCTCGGCGGCATGGCGACGACCATCGGCACCTCGACCAACCTAATCGTCGTGTCGATGGCGCAGGGGCTCGGCCAGCCCGCGCTAGGCATGTTCAGCTTCTACCCGATCGTTGCGGTCGCCGCGGTGCCGGGAATTCTCTACCTGTGGTTGGTCGCGCCGCGCCTGCTCAACCATGTCGCCCCGATCCGCACCGCCTACAGCCAAGCGGTGTTCAACGCGGACATCCGCGTCGAGCCCGGGGGCTGGCTGGAAGGACGCGAACTGCGCGAGGCCACCACGGCGACCGAGGGGCGCATGCGCATTCTCGACGTGCGCAATGCCCGGGGCCTGTCGCGTGCGCGCCTGCCGACCATGAAGCTGGCCGCCGGCGACGTGCTGCTGCTGCAGGACACGGTGGAAAACCTCAAGGAGTTCGAGTCGGTGCTGGGCGCGACGCTACACGGCACCCGGTTCGACGAGACGGATGCCGGCGATCCGCCGGAGACGGCATCCGCTGCACCGCACCACCACGGAGACGGCCCCGAAGCCAACGACGGCGACGGCATCCCCGAGGAGGAGGAGAAGGACCGTGAGGCGCATCCAGAACTGCTGGTCGCGCAGTTCGTCATCACACCGGAGTCGTCGTTCGTCGGCCGCAGCGTGCGCCAGGAGCGCGTCGGCGACCGCTACGGACTGCTGGTCATGGGCCTGAAGCCGGCCAGTGCACTGCGCACGCAGGGGCGCTACGCGTACAGCGAGATCGTCGACCGACCGCTGCAGGCCGGCGACGTTTTGCTGGTGCAGGGTCGCGAGGAGCGGATGCTCGCCGCCCAGCACGATGGCATCGGCCTGCTGCTCGACTCGCGCCACGTGGTGCCGCGCCAGGAGAAGGCATGGACCGCCCTCGGCACGCTAGCGGTTGTCGTCGCGCTGGCGGCGACCAAGCTCGTCCCGATCGCGCTCGCAGCGCTGGGCGGCGTCCTCGCACTGCTCGCCACGCGCACCCTGGCATGGCGGGACGTGGGCAACGCCCTGTCGACCAAGGTGATCATGCTGGTCGCGGCGAGCCTCGCGCTGGGCAGCGCCCTGTCGCTCACCGGTGGCACCGCCTACGCCGCAGCGCAGCTGGTCGACCTGGCCGGCGGCCTGGAGCCACGCTACGTGCTCGCGCTGCTGATGCTGCTGATGGGCCTGTTAACGAACTTCGTCTCGAACAACGCGGCGGCCGCCATCGGCACGCCACTCGGCATCGAGATGGCACTTCAGCTCGGCGTGGCGCCGGAGCCCTACGTGCTGGCGGTGCTGTTCGGCTGCAACCTCTGCTACATCACGCCGATGGGCTACCAGACCAACCTGCTGGTGATGAATGCCGCCGGCTACCGATTCGCCGACTTCGTCCGGGTCGGCACGCCGCTGTTCGTGATCATGTGGCTCGGCCTGAGCGCCATGCTAGTCATGACCTACGGCCTTTAGTAACCGGCTCCCGGGTGACGACCATCGTGGTCCGGACCCGGATCCTGTGCTTTAGTGGTACCGGCACACCGAAACAGAACAGGAAGAACCCGCCATGCGCCGACTGGTCCATATCGCCGCTCTCACCCTCCTCGCTGCCACCGCCCATGCCCAGAACCCCGTCGGTATGAGCCAGGCCGACATGCACCGCATGATGCAAGGGATGCAGGCCATGCAGCAGTGCATGGCGAAGGTCGACACGGCCAAGATGGAGCGCCTCGGCCAGGAGGGCGAGAAGGTTCAGGCCGAAGTCGAATCGCTATGCAAGGCGGGCAAGCGTGATGCGGCCCAGGCGCGCGCCATGGAGTTCGGCATGCGGGTCGCGAAGGACCCCGACATGCAGACCATGCGCGAGTGCAGCAAGCCGATGCAGGGCATGATGCCGCAGCAGATGATGCCCTACACCGACATCGAGCAGGACAAGAACCGCCACGTCTGCGACAACATCTAGCCAGCCGATGCTGGGGGCGGCGAAGCCGCACCCTCGCATCCCTGACTAGATGCTGGCATGGCGCGTTCGGAACCAGACACTCAGAGCGTAATCACCTGATCTGGCATGTTGCCAGCCAGCGCGCCGTAGAGGTTCGGGAAGCAGCCGATGGTCGCGCCCTCCACCAGCTTGCCATCGATTTCACGCTCGTAGCAGCACTGGTCGCAGCCCATCAGCAGGATGCCCTTGCGCTTGGCCACGGCTGCCAGACGCTCACCGAGTGGATCGCCCTTGACCAGCACGTAGTTGTTGTCCTCGAAGAAGAACATGCCGACGACGTCGACGCCGTGCGCATCCTCCTCGAGCTGCGGCAGGATCATCTTGCCGAGCTTGTAGGAGACGGTATGGCCCTGGCTGGAAAAGATGTAGGCGACTTTCACGATTAGCGGTCCTTAGTTGTTTGGCGTGAGCATCTAGCCTAGCCCCTCTCGACGGTTTAACCACCCGTAAGCCGCACCCGATCTAATCCCGGCGAACTAGCCCGCCTGCCGGCCGCGCAGCAGCTGCGCGGTGACTTCCGCGACGCGCCGTCCGTACGCCTCGGCACTCTGCAGGTCACCCGCGGGCGGGCCCTCGCCCGGTGCAAGCTGGAAGCTCGACGCCATCGGCCCGATCGACGCACTGACACGGTTGATCGCCTCGGGCCCCGGTCCCTGCGCACTGTTGAGGCTCTCCTGCGCATTCTCCGCGGGCGCCTGGCCGAGGCTGACGAACAGCATGCCGTGCTGCATGGCGTTGATCATCAACCCGACCAGGGTGTTGAGCTTGTCGCCCGAGAAGTTGCTGGAATTGGTGAAGGCACCGGCGACCTTGTCCTGCCAGGCACGCGTAAACCATTTCTTCGCCGTGGCCTCGACGAACTGCTTCATGCCGGCCGACATGCTGCCCATGTAGGTCGGTGAACCGAACACGATGGCGTCGGCGGCGTCGAGCTCGTCGAGCCGCTCTGTCGCCTCTTCGGCGGTCAACAGCAGCGCCTCGGTCCCTTCGACCGACGCGGCTCCACGGTGCACCGCCTCGGCCTGCAATTGCGTGTGGCCGTAGCCGCTGTGATAGACGATGGCGACACGTGACATGACAACTCCTTCGTATTAGATGAATGACTGAGCAGAGTCTATTGGCTTATTTTTCGAATAAAAGAACAAATAACTGCACCACTAATTCATTTTTATCGAATGATCGACCGGCGGCCTACCGCAGTAACCACCCGGCCATGGCGTGAACCAGGTCACGACGCACGCACCGGCCCAGGGTCGATAATGAGGCTCTGGAAGGAGGGAGTGCGGTGTGCCCCGGATGAAGAAGATCCTGATCGCCTCAGTCGTGGTGGCGGCCGCGTTGGTCGCGGGCCTCGGAGTCCTCCTCGCCACCCTCGACCTCAACGCCTACAAGGTCGAGGTGACGCAGCGCTTCGCAGCGGCGACCGGGCGCGAACTGCACATCGACGGCGGCATCGAGCTGGGCCTGTCGCTGGCGCCCTCGATCTTCGTCGAGGAGGTGCGCATCGCCAACGCAGCCTGGGGCACCGCGCCCGACATGCTCCAAGTCGCGCGGGCCGAGGCCCACCTTGCCCTGCTGCCGCTGCTCAGCGGCAATGTTGAGCTCCGTCGCCTCGCCCTCTTCTCGCCGACCATCCTGATCGAGAACGACGCCCGGGACGTCAGCAACTGGGATTTCGGCGCGGAGACCGCGTCGCAGAAGCAAGGTGGCTCGGGTGGCGCGTGGCGTGCGACGGGGCTCGACGAGCTCGAGATCCGCGATGCCGTCGTGACCCTGAACGACCACCTGACCGGCGAAACGACCTCGATCAACATCGCCGAGGCCACCCTCGACACGAACGGAGCCGGCACTCCGCTGAAGGCTAAGATCGTGGCCGACGTCGACGGGCAGGCGGTCCGCGCGGACGGCAACCTCGGCAAGTCGGGCCAGATCCTCGCCAACCAGGCCATCGACGTGGACCTCGACGTGGCCATCGGCGCCGCGACGCTCGCCGTCGAAGGCAGTGTGGCGCGACCGCTCCAGGGCGAAGGTCTCGACCTCGGCCTGGAGCTGCGTTCCGCTTCGCTCGCTGATCTTGGACGTCTCGCCAGATCCGACTGGCCCACGGCCGGTCCCGTCGAGATGAGCGGACGACTCACCGACACCGACCGGGGCCATGCCCTTAACGGGCTCAGGCTGCGGCTGGCCGACTCGGAACTCTCGGGCAAGCTGCAGCTGGAAAGCGACGCCGGGCGACATCGGGTCACGGGGCGCCTCTACGCGGAGCGCATCGACCTCGCCTCGCTCCAGGCGGATGGCGAAAAGGCACCCGGTCCACGCCGCCTGTTCCCCAACTCACCGTTGCCGCTCGCGGCCCTGGCCGCCCTCGACGCCGACATCGCCCTCGATGCGCGCCGGGTCGACGCCGTCCACGTGCCGGTGGAAAACCTGGAGACGAGGCTGGTCATCGATCACGGTCGACTCCGTCTCGAGCCGTTCACGGGCGAGCTGGCGGGGGGACGGATGAACGCGGTCGCGACGCTCGAGGTCGGGGAAAACACGGCGCGCGCGAAGCTGGATCTCGCCATCCTCCAACTCGAACCCAGCCGGCTGCCTGGGCTGAAAGACGCGGTGACCGGGGCACCCACCGACGTCACGTTCGAGGCCGAGGGCGAAGGCGCCAGCGTCGCCGCGATCATGGGGTCGCTGGACGGGCGCCTGCTGGTGCAGTCCGGAGAGGGGACACTGAACAACCGCCAGGCGACCGCCGCCAGTTCCGACCTGCTGCTCGAGACCTACGCCCTCCTCGATCCCACGGCGCAACGCGACACGCGCTCGAGGCTGTCGTGTTCTGTGTTCCATTTCGCGATCGACGACGGCGTGGCGATCACCGACCGCGGCATCGCGCTGGCGACCAACCGCATGAACGTGATCGGCAGCGGCATCGTCAACCTCGAGACGGAGGGTCTGGACATCCGCATCACCACCCAGGCCCGCGAAGGCGCCGGGCTGAGCGCGGGCCAGTTCGCCGACCTGGTGCGCCTCGGCGGCACCCTGTCCGATCCGCAGCCGGGCCTGGACACCGGCGCCGCGGTGATGACCGGGGTCTCGGCCGGAGCCGCCGTCGCGACCAGCGGCCTGTCGATCCTGGCGCAGGGCCTCTACGACCGGCTGACCGCGGACGACGCACCCTGCGAGACGGCGCTCGCGATGCGTATCGAGGACACCCGGAGTACGAGCGACAAGGCGGCGGATGCGGTCAAGGGCGTCGGGGACGCGATCAAGGGTGCCTTCGAGAGCCTGTTCGGCAACTGACCGCTCCAGGCAGAGAAAACGCGCTTAGCTACCGCGCAGGTTGCGCTTCGCTTCGCGCTGGCTCTCGAAGATCTGCGATGAGACGTGGCGATCGGCCAGCGCCTTGCCGAGCTTCAGGCGCATGAAGCCGCTGTTGGTGTAGCGCGACACCTTCAGGTAGTACTTCTGTTCGACGTAGCGCACCGCGTCGAGGTAGGCGTCGTAGACGTCATCGTCGACCTCGAAGCGATCGTAGTTGACGATCGAGTTGACCCGCTTGCCGAGCGGGTCGAGCAGCGCTGCGACCGCGGCGAGGATGCGGTCGATGTCGGCCTGGTTGCGCACGCGCATGCCGGCGAAGTTCATGAACACGGTGTTGCTGTCGTGATCGTAGCTCAGGCGATCCTCGACGTGGATGTCGAGCAGGCGATCGCGCAGACCGAGCGGCGGCACGCGGAACAGGCCCACCTCCATCGGCAGCGGGTCGCCGACCTTCAGCTCGAACGGCAGGTGCGCGAGGATGTCGCGCTCCACATCCACCCCGGGCGCGACCTCGACCAGCTGCAGGCCATCGACGCCGAGCCGGAACACGCAGCGCTCGGTGACGTAATAGACCTCCTTGTCGGCCTCGATCGCCTGGCGGCCGCTGAAGGTGATCTGACCGACGCGCTCGACGAACTTCGGGAAACGCCCCTCCTGGCGGATGGTCAGCCCGTCGTCGTGCACCGCCACGTCGAGCCCGCCCGCCGAGAAGGTGCCGACGAACACCACCTTCTTGCTGTTCTGCGCGATGTTGATGAAGCCACCGCAGCCGGAGATGCGCTTGCCGAAACGGCTGGCGTTGATGTTGCCCTCGCCGTCGCACTCGGCGAAACCGAGACAGGCGACGTCGAGGCCGCCGCCGTCGATGAAGTCGAACTGGTAGGGGTGGTCGATGCTGGCGCTGAAGTTGATTGCGGCGCCGAAGTCGAGGCCACCGAGCGGCACGCCGCCGATCACGCCGGGGTCGACGGTCAGCGTGATCAGGTCGGAGATGCGCTCCTCGTTGGCGACCACGCCGATCGCGTCCGGCAGGCCCACGCCGAGGTTGACGACGCTGTTCGGCAGCAGTTCGAGCGCCGCGCGCCGTGCGATCACCTTCTTCTCGTCGAGCGGCAGGCGCGCGATCGAACGCAGCGGCGAGCGCAGTTCGCCGGATAGCGCCGGATTGTAGATCGTGCCGTAGGTCTGCGCGTGGTTGGCCGGCTCGGCCACGACGACGGCATCGACTGCGATACCCGGCACGCGCACGCGGCGCGCGTCGAGCGAGCCGCTGTCGG
>CBDTVS010000026.1:0-10586 GCA_965364245.1 uncultured Gammaproteobacteria bacterium
GATTTCCAACGCGGCGAGTGCACCTTCTGCGGCGATTGCGTCGTTGCGTGCCAGCCACGTGCGCTGCGGCGCCCGGCCGCTACGGCCACGCCATGGCGCCACGTCGCCCAGATCGCACCCAGCTGCCTCGAAGCGCAGGGCATCCACTGCCGCGCCTGCGCTGATCCGTGTCCGGAAACGGCGGTCCGTTTCCGGCCCGGCGCCGCGCATCGCTGCTTGCCGAGCATCGACGCGAGCGCCTGCACCGGCTGCGGCGCCTGCGTCGCTCCGTGCCCGGTCGGCGCGGTACAGATCATTCCACCCCCATCCACGGAGGTCGCCGCATGAACCTCGCGAGCCTAGTAGTCCACACCCGCCCGGGCGACAGGGAACAGATCGCCGGCCAGCTGCTCGGGCTGCCCGGTGTCGAGATCCACGCCGCCACCGACGACGGGCGCCTGGTCGTCACCGTCGACAACGACGCGTCCCAGGCGACGGCCGACACCCTGCAGGCAATCCACGAGACCCGCGGCGTGATCTCCGCGGCGGTCACCTTCCAGTACAGCGACGACTTCGAAACCAAAGCATCGGAAATCAAGGAGAGGCGGTCATGAAACTGACGCGACGCGACTTCATCAAGACCCAGGCCATCACCGCGGCGGCAACCGCCGCCGGCGTGACCGTCCCCGGAGCCCAGGCGGCGATGACCGCGGGCAAGGGCGACATCCGCTGGGACAAGGCCCCCTGCCGCTTCTGCGGCACCGGCTGCAGCGTGCTGGTCGGCGTCAAGGACGACCGCGTGGTCGCGACCCAGGGTGATCCGGAGGCGCCGGTCAACCGTGGGCTCAACTGCATCAAGGGCTACTTCCTGTCGAAGATCCTCTACGGCGAGGACCGTCTGACGACGCCGATGCTGCGCATGAAGAACGGCCAGTTCGACAAGGAGGGCGAGTTCACGCCGATCTCCTGGGACCAGGCGTTCGACATCATGGCCGAGAAGTGGAAGGCCGCGATCGCCAAGACCCGCAACAGCGAGGAAATGCCGCCGGTCGGCATGTTCGGTTCCGGCCAGTGGACGGTCTGGGAGGGCTACGCCGCGGCCAAGCTCTACAAGGCCGGCTTCCGCTCCAACCACATCGATCCGAACGCGCGTCACTGCATGGCCTCGGCCGTGGCCGGTTTCATCCGCACCTTCGGCATCGACGAGCCGATGGGCTGCTACGACGACCTCGAGCACGCCGACGCGTTCGTGCTGTGGGGCTCGAACATGGCCGAGATGCACCCGATCCTCTGGTCGCGCCTGACCGACCGGCGCCTGACCGCGCCGCACGTCAAGGTCGCGGTGCTCTCGACATTCCACAACCGCAACTTCGACCTCGCCGACCTCGGCATCGTGTTCACGCCGCAGACCGACCTGGCGATCCTCAACTACATCGCCAACTACATCATCCAGAACGGCAAGGTGAACCAGGAGTTCGTGGCCAAGAACGTCAACTTCGTCAAGGGCAACGACGACATCGGCTACGGCCTGCGTCCGGAGCACCCGCTGGAACAGAAGGCGAAGAACGCCGGCAAGGCCGGCGGCGGCGAGAAGATCGATCTCGACCAGTTCGCGGCCTACGTCGCCAGCTACGACGTCGACTCGGTGAGCAAGCTCTCCGGCGTGCCGGCCAAGGACCTCGAGGCACTCGCCGAACTCTACGCCGACCCGGCCCGCAAGGTGGTCTCGTACTGGACCATGGGCTTCAACCAGCACACCCGCGGCACCTGGGTGAACAACCTGATGTACAACGTCCACCTGCTGACCGGGAAGATCTCCGAGCCGGGCAACGGCCCGTTCTCGCTGACCGGCCAGCCCTCGGCATGCGGCACCGCGCGCGAGGTGGGCACCTTCGCCCACCGCCTGCCGGCCGACATGGTCGTCGCCAAGCCCGAGCACCGCGCCTTCGCCGAGAAGAAGTGGAAACTGCCCGAGGGCACGATCCCCGGCAAGGTCGGCTACCACGCCGTACTGCAGAACCGCATGCTCAAGGACGGCAAGCTCAACGCCTACTGGGTGATGTGCAACAACAACGTCCAGGCCGCGCCGAACCTCAACGAGGAGACCTGGCCCGGTTACCGCAACCCGGACAACTTCGTCGTCGTCTCCGACCCCTACCCGACGCTCTCCGCGCTGGCCGCCGACCTGGTGCTGCCGACCGCGATGTGGGTCGAGAAGGAGGGCGCCTACGGCAACGCTGAGCGGCGTACCCAGTTCTGGCACGAGCAGGTCAGCGCGCCGGGCGAAGCCAAGTCCGATGTCTGGCAGCTGATGGAGTTTGCCAAGCGGTTCAAGGTCGAGGAGGTGTGGTCCGACGAGCTGCTCGCCAAGGCGCCCGAATACAAGGGCAAAACGCTGTTCGACGTGCTCTACGCCAACGGCCAGGTGAACCAGTTCCCCTACAAGTCCGGCGACATCAAGGACGGGACCGGCAACGTCTACGCCAACCACGAGTCCGAACACTTCGGCTTCTACGTGCAGAAGGGGCTGTTCGAGGAGTACGCCGGGTTCGGCCGCGGCAAGGCGCACGACCTCGCCGACTTCGAGACCTACCACCAGGCGCGCGGCCTGCGCTGGCCAGTGGTCGACGGCAAGGAGACGCTGTGGCGCTTCCGCGAGGGCTACGACCCCTACGTCAAGGCAGGCGAAGGGGTGAAGTTCTACGGCAAGCCGGACGGCAGGGCGGTGATCTTCGCGCTGCCCTACGAGCCAGCGGCCGAAGTACCCGACGCCGAATACGACCTGTGGCTGGTCACCGGCCGGGTGCTCGAACACTGGCACTCAGGCTCGATGACCCGCCGCGTGCCCGAGTTGTACCGCGCCTACCCCGACGCGATGGTCTACATGCACCCTGATGACGCCAAGGCGCGCGGACTCAAGCGTGGCATGGCGGTCAAGCTGCAGACCCGGCGTGGCGAGGTCGAGACCCGCGTCGAGACCCGCGGCCGCAACCGTCCACCGGCGGGCCTGGTGTTCATCCCCTGGTTCGATGCCGGTCGCCTGGTCAACAAACTGACCCTAGACGCCACCTGTCCGATCTCGAAAGAGACCGACTTCAAGAAGTGCGCCGTGCGCGTGGTCAAGGCGTAACGCCAGGCACCCCGGGACCTACCGCCGTGCATGCCAAGTCACCGACGCCATCGGCCCCGGGACCACGGAGTCCCGGGCGCCGACGCTTCCTGCAGGAGGTCGCCATGACCGCCTGCGGCGCGGTGCTGTTCGGTGGTTTCGTGACCCTCTATGCGCGCGGCGCAAGCGCGTTGCCGGCGCAGGCCCTGCGCCCACCCGGGGCGCTGGACGAGGAGGCGTTTCTCGGCGCCTGCGTCCGCTGCGGGCTGTGCGTACGCGACTGTCCCTACGACACCCTCGCCCTGGCACGCCTCGGCGAGCCGGTGGCGACCGGCACACCCTACTTCGTCGCGCGTGCGGTGCCGTGCGAGATGTGCGAGGACGTCCCCTGCGTCAAGGCGTGTCCGACCGGCGCCCTGGATCCCGGACTCACCGACATCGACGACGCGCGCATGGGCGTCGCGGTGCTGATCGACCAGCAGACCTGCCTTAATTTCCTGGGGCTGCGCTGCGACGTCTGCTACCGGGTCTGTCCGCTGATCGACGAGGCGATCACCCTCGAGCTCGACCACAACGAGCGCACCGGCAAGCACACCCGCTTCCTGCCGACCGTGAACGCCGAGGCGTGCACCGGCTGCGGTAAATGCGAGGCGGCCTGCGTGCTCGAGGTGGCCGCGATCAAGGTGTTGCCGACCGACGTGGCCAGGGGCCAGCTCGGCCGACACTACCGGCTCGGCTGGGAGGAGAAGGCCAAGGCCGGCGAGTCGCTGATCCAGGGCATCATCGACCTGCCGGACCGCATGCCGGGCAACGGGGGTCTGCGATGACCGCCGCGACATT
Organism: uncultured Gammaproteobacteria bacterium; assembly: GCA_965364245.1. Taxonomy (GTDB): domain Bacteria; phylum Pseudomonadota; class Gammaproteobacteria; order QNFN01; family QNFN01; genus QNFN01. The sequence continues at coordinate 3,929 of CBDTVS010000026.1, forward strand.
ACCGCATGCCGTCGCGCGCCCGCGCTGGCGCTGGAAATGGCTGCTGCTGCGTCGCGCCAGCCAGCTCGGCATCCTCGCGCTATTCCTGCTCGGTCCGTGGGCCGGGGTCTGGATCGTCAAGGGCAACCTCTCATCGAGCCTGACGCTCGACGTGCTGCCACTCACCGACCCGTTCCTGCTGCTGCAGGTGCTGGCCAGCGGCCATCTGCCCGAAATGACCGCGCTGCTGGGCGCCGGGATCGTGGTCGCCTTCTACCTGCTGGTCGGAGGCCGCGTTTTCTGCGGCTGGGTCTGCCCGGTCAACCTGGTGACCGACGGCGCCGCGTGGCTGCGCGAGAAGCTGGGGCTGCGCGCCCGGGCCCGGCCGCCACGCACCACCCGCTACTGGCTGCTGGCCACGCTTTTGGTCGCGACCGCCGTGACCGGCACGGCCGTCTGGGAGTGGGTCAACCCGGTGTCGATGCTGCACCGTGGACTGATCTTCGGCTTCGGCTTCGCCTGGGCCGTGCTGCTCGGCGTGTTCCTGTTCGACCTGCTGGTCACGACACGCGGCTGGTGCAGCCACGTCTGCCCGATGGGTGCGACCTACAGCCTGATCGGCAGCGCGAGCCTGGTGCGGGTACGCGCCGACCAGCGCGCGCGCTGCGACGACTGCATGGAATGCTTCCGCGTCTGTCCCGAGCCGCAGGTGATCCAGCCGGCACTGAAGGGCGCGGCCCAGGGCCTCGGCCCGGTGATCACCGGCATCAACTGCACCAACTGCGGACGCTGCATCGACGTCTGCGACCAGGATGTCTTCCGTTTCGGTACCCGTTTCAACAACACGATGGAGGCCTCGTGATGAACAAGACCGCTGCCTTGACCCTGCTGCTGGCCTGCGCGGCCACGGCACTCCCGGGCGCGCTCGCCGCCCAGATGGCCAACCCGATGCGCGGCCAGGCCGCCATCGACGACACCAACCGGGTGCAGGACTTCAAGCCGATGATGAAGGAGCAACCACCGCTCGAGCGCGCCTACGTGCAGCAACCACCGCTGATCCCACACGAGATCGACGGCTACATCATCAACGTGAATTCGAACAAGTGCCTGACCTGCCACAGTTGGGAGAACTACCGCGAGGCCAAGGCGACCAAGATCAGCCTGACCCACTTCCGCGACCGCGATGGCAAGGAGCTCTCCAACGTCTCGGCGAGTCGCTACTTCTGCAACCAGTGCCACGTGCCGCAGGTTGATGCCCAGCCGCTGGTCAGCAACGAGTTCAAGCCGGTCGACGCGCTGAAGAACTGACCCCGCGTCCACGCAACACGGAACAGAAAGGATTCAGCCATGAGCGATTCGGAACGTCCCGCCAGAACCGGCAAGGGCCGGGTCTTCGGGCTCGGTGCGCTGGCCATCGCCTTCGTCCTCGGCATCGTCTTCTGGGGCGGCTTCAACACCGCGATGGAGTGGACCAACACCGAGACCTTCTGCATCTCGTGCCACGAGATGTACGAGAACGTCTACGTCGAGTACCAGGACACCATCCACTACGAAAACCGCACCGGCGTGCGCGCCACCTGCCCGGACTGCCACGTGCCGAAGGAGTGGGTGCACAAGGTGGTACGCAAGATCCAGGCGAGCAACGAGCTGCTGCACAAGGCGCTCGGCACCATCGACACGCCCGAGAAGTTCAACGCCAAGCGCCTGCAGCTGGCCGAGAACGTCTGGCGCACGATGAAGAAGACCGACTCGCGCGAGTGCCGCAACTGCCACGACTACGATTACATGGACCTGACCCGGCAGGGGCGACGTGCCTTCGACCAGCACGTGACCGGCCTCGACGAGGGCAAGACCTGCATCGACTGCCACAAGGGGATCGCGCATCGTCCGCCGAAGATGCCGGAGACCGAGCGAGTCAGCCAGGCCCGCTGACCCGCCTGCCGAGACCAGGCAGCCATCACGCAAAACCCGCGCCTCGGCGCGGGTTTTGTTGTCATGACTAAAGTCAAAATCATCGCACACATTCACCCCATCGACCAGACGTGACCGGGCACCCCCGCGCTGCCTAGACTGCAGGCCAACGTGGTGCGCATGGCCAACCGCGCACCCGACCTGCAGAGGAGGTGGCGCATGACCGACCAGACGCCGTCTGGAGTGATTACCGACACGACCCCCATCGAGTTCTTCCAGGAGAGCGTCGCGAGCGCCATGGCCCACCAGCAGGTGCAGGCCGACGACGACACCACCCACTACCTCGTCAGCCTGCTGACCCACTTCGTCCACGCCGAGAATCTCTACGAGGAGACCGGGGAGGGCCTCGGCCTGCGCCCGCTCGCGTTCCTCTACGCCGATGCGGTGCAGAGCCGCAACGCCGCGGAGCGCCAGGCCGTACTGCGTCGGCTCGGCGACATCGCGCTGTTCATCGCAGGCTTCTTCGCCGACAGCCTCGATCGCAAGGCGGTCGACGTCGACTACTACATCGCCATGGGAGGCGGTGCCTACGGCTGCCTGGCCGAGGATCTCGACGGCACCTTGCGCGGTCGCGCCCTGACCCCGGTCTACCGCGAGCTGGCCACGAAGTTCACCCCGTTCGTCGATGTCCTGGGCGAGGTCAGCGAATCGATCCAGGCCCGCGATCAGCGCACCCTGCTGCGTCTCTACGAACTCTGGCTGCGCACCGGCAGCCCGCGCCTGGCACGACGCCTGCGCGAGCACGGCATCGAACCCGCTCCCGGGCTGAGCACGCGGCCGCACTGAAAACCTGCAGATGGCACTCCAGGTAGAGACCATCCAGCATCACCTCGAGCGCATCTACGCCATCGCACCGGGCTGCCGCGCCGAAGAGCACCTGGTGTCCGTCGACCCCGGCAACGAATCCGGCAACGCATCCGACTGGTCCCCCGAGGAACAGCTGCTGGTGCGAGAACAGGGTACGGAGATGGAACTCGGGCTGTTCCTCGCGCCGGAACTGCTCGAGCGGGTGCAACGCGACGACCCCCTGCAACGGCTGCACGACGGCAACCTCGCCGACCTCTGCCTGCTGATCGAAGGGGTCAGTCACTTCCTCGGCGTCGCCTGGCACGCGACCCAGGACCGACCGGTGACCTGCCTCGAACTCGAGTTGCAGGCCGAGATCGACAAGTACGTACTGGCGCTGCTGCTCGCCGCCCGCCAGAGTCGTGGCCGGGTGCCGTGCGGCCTGCACCGGCGGCTGTTTCGCGAGGCGCGCATCGCCCCGGGCCTCCCGCATCACACGCACCAGCGTTACCATCGCGCCAGCCGTTATGCGGCGCACTACTGCGCCTACCTCGAGCGACGCCACCTGCGTCGCGGGGGGCCGGCCGACCTGGTGCGCGAGCTGCGGCATTTCTACCGGCTGCAGCAGCGCGCCAAGCTGGGCCTGATCCGCGACCGCGTACGGTTGCACTGAAGCACTTCGCAGGCCAGGCCGACGCGGGTCGAGGCACTTGATCCGCGGCACTACCTCGTCACCGGCGGCCACAGTACAATGATTTCCCGATCCCGATGGATACCCACCAGGCAGCAGCCCGTCGATGCGCGTCAAGGTAGATAGCGAAGAGCTGCAGATCGGCATGTTCGTCGCCGAACTCGACCGGCCGTGGCTCGAGACGCACTTCCTGTTCCAGGGTTTCACGATCGGCACCGAGGCCGAGCTCGACGACGTGCGCAAGAGCTGCGCCTTCGCCTACGTCGATCTCGAGAAGAGCAACCTGCCCGATTCCGACCTGCGCAAGAAACTCCTGGCCAAGGCCGGTGGTGACGGCCCGGGTGTCGCGCAGGGCGACAAGAAGCCCTACCTCAAGAGCTTCGAGGACGAGATCGAGGACGCCGAGACCATTCACAGCGGCGCGCACGACTACGTCCAGAAGATCTTCGACGACATCCGCATCGGCAAGGCCCTCGACACCGAGGAAGCCAAGGCCGTGGTCTCGGACATGATGGGCAGCATCATGCGCAACCCCGATGCGCTGGTGCTGCTCTCCAGCCTCAAGGCGTTCGACGAGTCCGAGATCACCCACAGCATGAACGTCTGCACGCTGGCGCTGGCGTTCGGGCGCTTCCTCGGCATGGGCGTCGACCCGCTGCAGGAGCTGGGCCTCGGGGCACTGCTGCACGACATCGGCGAGACGCGGGTGCCGGAAGCGATCCTGAAGAAGCGCTACGGCCTGACCCCGGACGAGACCCGCGAGATGCAGCGCCACACCGAGCATGGCGCCGAGATCCTGCGCGGCATGAAGGGCATCCCCACGAGCGCCGTCGAGATCGCGCTGACCCACCACGAGAAGGTCAACGGCAAGGGCTACCCGAAGGGCATCAAGGGCGAGGACATCGGCCACTACGCACGGATGGTGGCGATCCTCGACGTCTACGATCGCCTGACCCACGTCGCCAACAAGCAGCGTTACATCACCAGCACCGACGCGCTGAAGAACATGTACGAGTACCGCAACGTGTTCTTCGACGGCGAACTGATCGAGCGCTTCATCCAGTGCCTGGGCATCTACCCGGTCGGCACCGTGGTCGAACTTGGCTCGGGCGAGGTGGGCGTGGTGATCTCCGTCGAACCCGACCACCACCTGCTGCCGAAGCTGATGCTGGTGCGCGATGCGAGCAAACAGCCGGTCTACCCGCCGCGCATCGTCAACCTGCGCCACTACCGCGGCCTGGCCGAGAGCGAGAAGTACGCGATCCGCCGGGTGCTGCAGCCAAACGCCTACGGCATCGACCTGAAGAAGTACATGCTCCGCGAGTTCATGTTCTGAACCCGCGCCGTTGACGCGCGCGGTTACCGCTCCCCGTCCTACTCCCCCTCGCCCTTCGCCTCGGTGCCGAACACGTGGATCGGCTCGGACTTGCCGCGCACCCGCTGCGGACCGAGATCGGCGAACTTGCGACGCATCTCCTCCGAGAGCTGCTGGTAACCGTCAGCGGAGATCACGATGCGGTACTTCAGACGCTTGGTCAGTCCCTCGAGGCGGCTGGCGGTATTCACCGCGTCGCCGAGGAAGGTGTACTCGTAGCGCTGCTCCGAGCCGATCGTGCCGGCCATCACCTTGCCGAAGTGGATTCCGGCGCCCATGTCGGGGTGGCTACCGTCGGGCAGCATGAACTGGCGCGTGTGCGCGAGGATCTCCAGCACGCTGGTGACCGCGTCCTCGACCGGATTGCTCTCGCTCTCGAGTCCGTAGACCGCGAGCACCGCGTCGCCCATGAACTTGTTGATGGTGCCGTTGTGCCGGGAGACGATGTCGCTGAGGTCGGAGAAGAAGTTGTTCAGAAACAGGATCACTTCCTCGGCGGAGGCGGCCTCGCTCATGCTGGTGAAGTCGCGCATGTCGCAGAACATGATCGCGACCTCGTCCTCCTGGCCGCGCTTGAGAGCGTCGTCGTCGGTCGACAGCAGCTTCTCCATGATGTTCGAACCGACCACGCGCTCGAGCGTCTTGTGCAGGCGGTCGCGGTCGCGCAGGTTCTCGATCATGGCGTTGATCTGCACCGCCATCAGGCCGAGCTCGTCCTGGGACATGATCGGCGCACGCTGGTCGAGGTCGCCCTTCTGCACGCTGCGCAACACGCTCATCTGCTCCTGCAGGAAGGCGTGGATGTTGCGCGTGTAGCTGTTGATCAGGCGCAGCAGCAGGGCCAGCAGGGCGCCGAAGATGAACATCACCTCGAGCAGGAAGTAGAGCGGCAGCTGGTCGACGCGCTCGGCCGCGGCGCTGTGGATCAGGCGGTAGCTGCTGAGCGAGATCGTCACCGCGAGGATCAGGATGGTCAGCGTCATGACGATGCTGAACTTCTGGGCCATCGGCACCAGGGTGAAGCCGCCGTCGACACTGACCTCGTTGCGCCGGAACCAGCCGAGCTGCCGCTGCAGCGCGTTGTCGAGGGCGGCGAAGTAACCGAACACCAGCACCCCGATGGCGACGTCGATCGAAAGGCCGAAGGGGCGGTCGAGGAACAGGACCTCGACCACCAACACCATCAGCGCCACCACGAAATAGAGGCCGAAATCGAATGCGTAGGTGATCAGGCGACGCCTGGCGTAAGGCCTGAGGGTCGCGAGTCGCGGGCTGACCAGGTAGTCGACCACCGCGGCGATGCCGAACAGTACACCGAGCTGGAGCGCGAGGGGGATGAAGCGGGCCTGGCCGGAGTAGACGCTGTAGATCAGTTCATGGCCCAGGACCAGCCCCAGGCAGAGGGCGAAATAGGCATAGGTCTGGAATTTTTCCGGCTGCCGCATCGACTCGACGCTATCCGCCCGGGTGTGGCGCCAGTATACGTTTCGACACCAGCCTGCGACAGACGTGCACCGCGCCGCGGTCCCTCACTAACCGGGCGACTCAGTCGGGTTCGATCACCTCGGCGACCAGCGACCGCGGCGAACCGACGAACAGCCCAGCGGTTGCCACGCGCATGATGCCGCTGGAACCCTTGACGTAGTCCTCGATCGCCTCGACCGAATCCCAGAGGCTCATCGCACCGCCAAGGCCGCTCTCGTAGTCGGCGAAGAAGGTCACGCTCTGAAAACCGGGTTGCTGCTGCATGATCTCGCGCGCCTGTCGCGCCAGTGTACGCACCGCCTTGCCGTTGCCAGGCTTGAACTCGAAGTGAAACACCCTGCAGTACTGACCCATCGAGCGGACCTCCATGC
>CBDTVS010000027.1:0-10474 GCA_965364245.1 uncultured Gammaproteobacteria bacterium
ACCGTGACTGCCCTGCCGCCGTTGCGGCGGATCACCTCCTGGTCGGCGCGTTCGACGACCTCGGGTTGGCCGCGCGCCTGGTGGAACGGGTCGACGTGGTGACCTTCGAACTCGAGGCGATCCCGCAGCCCACGCTGCGCTTCCTCGCGGAAGCCGAGGCGCGCTCAGAGATCGAGATCGCACCCGGCAGCGAAACCCTCGGGCTGCTACAGGACAAGGCGCGGCAGAAGGCCTGGATGGTGGAGAACGGCTTGCCGACCGCCGCCTTCGAGACGCACGACGGGCCGGTGGACGGCCACGGCGTCGCCGCGCGGCTGGGGCTCCCCTTCGTACAGAAGCTGCAGCGCGGCGGTTACGACGGGCGCGGCGTCCAGGTGATCCGCAGCGAGCGGGACCTGGCGCGCCTGTGGCCGGAGCCGAGTCTCTGCGAGACCTTCGTGCCGGAGGTGGCTGAGTTGGCGGTGCTGGTCGCCCGGGGGCGCGACGGCAGCCTGTGCAGCTACGCGCCGGTGGGCCTGTTCTTCGATCCCGAGCACAACATCCTCGAGACGGTGGTGGCCCCCGCGCGGGTCGCGCCAGAGGTCGCGGAGCAGGCCGGCACGATCGCACGGCATGCCATCGAGCGACTCGAGGGGGTTGGATTGTTCGCCGTCGAGATGTTCCTGCGGCCCGATGGCGAGCTGCTGATCAACGAGATCTCACCGCGCGTACACAACGCAGGCCACCACACCATGGAGGCGTGTCACACCTCGCAGTACGAGCAGCACCTGCGGGCGATCACCGGCATGTCGCTCGGCGACGTCGAGCAGCGTGAGCCGGCGGCAATGCGCAACCTGCTCTGGTCGCCTGACCTCGAGCGCTTCCGCGGCATGCCCGTGTTCGTCGAGAACGGGGGTGGCAGCGAGGTCGCGCTGCACTGGTACGGCAAGCGCGATCCGAAGCCGTGGCGCAAGATGGGGCACATCACCTGCCTCGGGTCCGAGGCCGAAACGGCGCTGCGGCGGACCGAGTTGCTCTACCGTGCTATCTCGCGTCCCGTGTTAAAAGAAGCTGCATGACACCAAGGGTAGGCATCGTCATGGGCAGCGACTCCGACCTGCCGGTCATGGAGCGCGCAGCGGAATTGCTCGGTGAGCTCGGCGTGTCCTACGAGCTCGGCATCGTCAGCGCGCACCGCACGCCCAAGCGGCTTGTGGAGTACGCCGAGACGGCCGAGGCGCGCGGCCTGCAGGTGATCATCGCCGGGGCCGGCGGCGCGGCGCACCTGCCCGGCATGCTCGCGGCGATTACGCCGCTGCCGGTGATCGGCGTGCCGATTGCCCGCCTGGAGGGTTACGACGCGCTGCTGTCGATCGTGCAGATGCCGGCCGGCGTGCCGGTCGCTACGGTGGCCATCGACAACGCCGCCAACGCCGGCATCCTCGCCGCGCAGATCGTTGCCACGGCCGATCCGCAGGTGCGCGACCGGGTGCGCGCCTACAAGCAGGGCCTCGAACAGCGCGTGCTCGACAAGGCCGCCGCGGTCGGTCGATCCGGCTGAGCTCATGGAGAGTCTGTTCCTAGCGAACCTCTCATCACCGCCACTGCTGTTTTTCTTCCTCGGGGCGGTGGCCGCGCTGGTCCGTTCCGATCTCGAGATTCCGACCCAGGTCGCGAAATTCCTGTCGCTCTACCTGCTCCTGGCGATCGGCTACAAGGGCGGCGTCGCGCTGGCCGAGAGTCCAGCCAGCGACGCGATGCTGGGCACGCTGCTCGCCGCGGTCGTGCTCTCCGTGGTCGTGCCGCTCTACAGCTACTACCTCCTGAAGCGCCGCTTCGCGGTCGCCGATGCCGCGGCGATCGCCGCGACCTACGGCTCGGTCAGCGCGGTCACCTTCGTCACCTGCACCAGCTACCTCGATTCGGCGGGCATCGCCTGGAGCGGTTACCTCGTCGCGGCGATGGCGCTAATGGAATCCCCGGCGATCATCGTCGGCCTGCTGCTCTACCGCGCCGCGCGCCAGGGTGACGCGCAGGATGGTGCGCGTGGACCAACCGCCTGGCGCGAGCTGTTGCGCGAGGCGTGCCTCAACGGTTCGGTGCTGCTGATCCTCGGCAGCATGCTGATCGGCTGGATTACCGGCTCACGCGGCATGGCCCAGGTCCAGCCATTCGTCAGTGAGCTGTTCGTCGGCATGCTCTGCCTGTTCCTGCTCGACATGGGCATCGTCGCGGCCCGCCGGCTGCTCGAGTTGCGCGAACGCGTCGCCGTGAGCGCCGCGCGCGGCCCGGTGTCGCTGCCTTGGATGGTGGCCTTCGCCCTCGGACTGCCGCTGCTCAACGCGCTGGTCGCCGGGACGCTCGCGCTGCAGCTCGGGATTTCGGAGGGCGACGCGCTGCTGCTTACGATCCTCGGCGCCAGCGCCTCCTACATCGCCGTGCCGGCCGCGTTACGCCTCGCTCTGCCCGAGGCCAATCCGGGCACCTACCTGCCGATGTCGCTCGCCCTGACCTTCCCGTTCAACCTGCTGGTGGGCATCCCGGTATACCATCTGCTGCTGCAGCGCCTCGGCAACTTCTAGGAGAGTCGGCATGCGTCCATGCAAGCGCGTCGAGATCGTGATCGAGGAGGCCCAGGCCGCGCGCCTCGCGGCACGCCTGGAATCGCTCGCTGTGCCCGGTTACACGATGATCCCACGGGCGCGCGGTTACGGGGATCGCGGCAAGCGGCGCGGCGACGATCCAACCGGCACGCTGACCAACTGCTATTTCCTGGTCGCCTGCGACGCCGCCACCGCAACACGCATCGTCGACGGCGTGCACGACCTGCTCAGCCAGGCGGGCGGTCTCTGTCTCGTCTCGGAGGCCGAATTGTCGGCGCATTGAGGAGGCAGCAGGGTATCCGCCACCGTTCCATAGTGCGCGAGAATAATACGAAAAAATCGAATAATCAGTAAATTCAAATCTACTTGAATCGAATCGTCCAGGGCGTAGATTGGACTCTGTGAACATCACCAAGGAGTCCAGTCATGAACGTCAATGTCCAGGCCCATCATGTCGCCCTTCCTAGCCACGCCGCGCGCGAGCTGGCCCACCGTGCCGGGCTCGCCCTCGAGCGCTTCAGCAGCGGCATCGCCCGCATCGAGATGACCCTCAAGGACATCAACGGGCCGCGTGGTGGCAAGGACAAGGAGTGCGTGGTGCGCGCCGAGCTGGTCGACGGGCGCTACATCGTGGTGATCGACCGCAACGTGTCGATGCGCCGCTCGATCGGCAACGCCCTGCGCCGCGCGAAGCTGCTCATTGCCAACGAGATGCGCCGGCGCAAGGATCGCGTGCGCAGTCGACTGCGTCGTCACAACGACGCGCCCGATGACGGGCTGATGGCCTGAACGCGGCACCATGTGACGCCGGTCCAGGCCAGCGGTCCGTGGTGGCTCAGCGGTTGACGTCGACCACCATGCGGCCGCGTACCTGGCCGGCCATCTGCGCGTCGGCCGTGGCGATCACGTCGGACAGGCCGATCTCGGTCATGATCGCGTCAATGTGCTGCGTGTCGAGGTCGGTGGCCAGACGGCCCCACGCCTCGATGCGGTCGGCCTTCGGACGGTAGACGCTGTCGATGCCCACCAGGGTCACGCCGCGCAGGATGAACGGCATCACCGTCGCCGGCAGGTCGAAGCCGCTGGCGTTGCCGCACGCCGCGACGGTGCCGCCGTACTTGACCTGCGCGAGCACGTTGGCCAGCGTCTGGCCGCCGACCGCGTCGATCGCGCCGGCCCACAACTCCTTGCCGAGCGGCTTGCCCTTGGCGGAGAACTCCTCGCGGTCGAGGGTGCCGGCGGCACCGAGCGACTTCAGGTAGTCGGCCTGCTCCGGGCGGCCCGTCAGGCCGATCACGGTGTAGCCGAGCCTGGCCAGGATCGAGGTCGCGACGCTGCCGACGCCGCCGGCCGCGCCGGTGACCAGGATCTCGCCCCTGTCGGGGGTGACGCCGTGCTTCTCGAGGGCGATCACGCAGAGCATCGCGGTGTAGCCGGCGGTGCCGATCGCCATCGCCTGCTGCGGCGAGAACGCTTCGGGCAGCGGGATCAGCCAGTCGCCGCTGAGTCGCGCCTTCTCCGCGAGACCGCCCCAGTGCACCTCGCCGACGCCGAAACCGTTGAGAAGCACCTTGTCGCCCGGCTTGAATTCGGGGTGCGAGCTGGCCTCGACGGTGCCGGTCAGGTCGATGCCGGGCACCATCGGGAACTTGCGCACCACCGGCAGCTTGCCGGTGATGGCCAGGCTGTCCTTGTAGTTCATGGTCGAGTAGTCGACGGCGACGGTGACGTCGCCCTCGGGCAGCTCGCTCTCGTCGACATCGGTCAGCTCGGCACGGTAGCCGGCGTCGTCTTTGTTGATCAGGATCGCTTTCATGGGGATGTCCTCGGGTCAGTGATCGGGGTGGGGTAGCCCGGCGAAGAAGTGTTCTGCGAACAGGTCAACCGGGGTGGTGTTGCGGACCAGCTTGGCGCGCAGAATCGCGCCCTCCCAGCCGATCCAGAAGATCTCGGCGAGCCGCGCGGTGTCCGTTTCCGGAGGCAGCTCGCCGGCGGCGACGGCGTCGTCGAGACAGCGCGCGACGCGCCCTTGCCAGTCGCGGAACACCGCCTCGAGCGGCACGCGCAGGCTGTCGTGGGTGCCGCCGAGTTCCTGGCCGAGGTTGCCGATCAGGCAACCGCGGCGGAAGCCGAAGCGGCGCAGTCCGGCCTTGCCGTCGGCGACGAAGTCGCGCAGGCGGCCGAGTGGGGCGCGGGTCTCGTCGAGCAGCCAGCGGTCGAGCTTGCGCGCGAAGTAGGCGGCATAGCCCTCGATCACCGCGTGGCCGAACGCCTCCTTGCTCGCGAAGTAATGGTAGAACGAGCCCTTCGGCACGCCGACGCGCTTGAGCACGGCGTCGATGCCGGTGCTCGCGAAACCCTGCTCGGTGAGGATCTCGATGCCGGCGCGCACCAACCGCTCGCGGGTCGCCAGGCGTGAGCCGTCGACTTTGGGCGGGCGGCCGGGACCCCGCTTGGAGGGTTCGGTGAGAGGCATGCCGCTAATATTAGACTGGTCGTCTAATAAATGTCAACGCGCCCTGGCGAGGCCGTTCTCGCGCTCAGTAGAACGACAGGCAGGCGAGGCGCAGGTCGGCTTCGAACGCCTTGCCGATGGCGACCAGTCCCAGGCGGCGCAGGCGCTGCAGTGCGAGTGGCGCCTCGGTACGGTGTGGGACGAAATCCACGAACGGCAGGCGGACGGTCTGCCAGGCGGGGCCGGCGACCAGGCCGGCACGGTAGGACTGCCACGGACGGGTGAGGTCGCCAGTGCGCAAGTGGACGCCGTACCGCTCACCGTTACCCTGAACCACGAGTTCCACCCCGGTCCACGAGCTGGCATTGAGCTCGCCACCGAGCGGGGCCAGGTCGAGCGCCATCTGCACGAAGCCGCCGTTGTTGTCGAGCCGCACATCGCCACGCAGGTGCAGGCAGCTGCGGCCCTGGTAGGTCTCGCGCGCGAGGGCGGCGTCCGAGAGACCGCCCATGACCCGATCGGTGACCGATTCCCAGCGTGTGCCGAGGCGTGACACGTGACCCGGTTGCTGCATGTCGTCGATCAGCACGCGGTGGCTCCGTACCAGCTTGAGGACAGTGCGCCCCCTTGATTATTTGTCATAGACAAAATTGACATCGGTCCATGATGAGGTTATTTTTCAACTGCCTCGTGTATTTGTCCAAGACAAAAAGGAGTTGCACATGGAAACTGAAATCGTCGCGCTCACAACCGGTTACATCCTGCTGCGTGTCGGCCTGCTCGCCAGCATCGGCTACGCCATGTATGCCGTGCTGCGCCGCCGTGCCCTCCACGGCGCGCGTCCCGCTCTGGCGCATGTCGGGAACTGAGCGCTCCCCAGACGCTGCGCCATGCGCAGTGTTACGGCAGGCAGACCGCAGGTGACACAGCGGCATATGCCCGAAAAACGGAAAATGCCATGCTGACAGTCTATTTCGATGGCGGCTGCCCGCTGTGCCGCAGGGAGATCGACTTCCTGCGGCGGCGCGTGGCTCCGGGCGAGGTGGCATGGATCGACGTGGCTGACAGTCCCGGCGAGCGTGTTGCGATCGATCTCGACCGTGACGCGGCGCTCGCGCGTTTCCACGTCAGGCTCGCCGACGGCCAGCTGGTCAGTGGCGTCGCCGCCTTCGCCGCGCTCTGGAAGCGTGCCAGCGGACTGCGCTGGCTTGGTCGGTTGGCCGACTCGCGCCTGCTTGGCAGCCCACTGGAATTTGCCTACCGGGTGTTCCTGAAGGTCCGACCGAGGCTGCAGCGCCTGGTTGCACCCAGAGCATGCGGCAGCGCATCCGGGTGCGGAATGCTGTCCTCCGCACCCGCTGCCTTGCGGGAAACCCCTGACTAGAGCTCTTCCCAATACTCCGGCGGCATGTCCTTGGCCAGCGCCAGCGCGCCATCAGCCCCGGCGTAGACCGGATCGGACACATTGGTCACCTTGGCGGGACCGTACTCGGACATCGCCTTCTCGAGGTGTTCGGCGAGGCCGCGGATCTGGCTGCCGCCGCCGGCCAGGATGATGTTCTGGCGGATCGCGTCCTGGTACTGGGGATCGAACTTGGCGATCAGTTCGGCGGTGTGCTCGTAGAGCGCCGGCAGGATGCTCTCGCAGGCGCGGCCGAGCTCGTCGGTGATGTCGTGGGTGACCATCTTGCCGTCGACCGGGAACTCGACCTGCACACGGCGCTCGGGCTTACCGACGAACGACCAGCGCTCCTTGAACTCGCGCACCATGTTGATGTTGATGCTCGCCTCGGGATAACGGTCGTTCAGCGCCTCGAGCAGCTCCTCGTCGATATGGTCACCCGCCTTGAGGCTGGTGCGCTGGTCCTCGTCGTTCGGTACCGTGCCGTGCATGATGCAGAAGTCGACCGTGCCGGCGCCGATGTCGACGACCATGGCGTTGTCGAGGAAGCCCTGGCCGTAGGCGACGGCGAACGGCTCGGAGACGATCATCAACGCGTCGACCGAGTCGGCGACCGCGTTGCGGATCGCGAGCTTGCTCTGGGTCAGCGCCTGAGCCGGCACGCCGACCACGGCGCGCAGCGACTTGCTGCCTTCCGGATCGACGGTCTCGAGCAGGTGGCCGATCAGCGCGTCGACCGCCTCCTGCTCGCGGTCGGTGGTCTCCTTGATCACGCCGTGCTCGAGCGGGCGGTAAAGGTCGAGCGACAGGCGGTGCTCCAGCGCCTCGGCGCCGAACAGCACCGGCTTGCCGAGCACGCGCGCGGAGACGAAGTCCTTCGGCCAGCCGACGTAGCTGTCGACCAGATGGCGACTGCCCTTGCTCGGCGCGATGACGCTGCGTGAGGTGCCCAGGTCGATGCCGACGTGCAGGGTGTCTGCCTTGCTGCCCCCGGACTTGCTAGCTCTTTTTGGCTTGCCTTTGGCGGTCATTCGATTCGTCTCCCTTGATTGACTCTTCTTGCAGGTAATTCACGATGCCCTCGGCGAGGTAGCGCGCGACCTCCTCGCGGTGGGCCGGTGTTCGCAGGCGTTGCTCGGCGTCAGGGTTGCACATGCAGGCGATTTCGGCCAGCACGGCAGGCGCCTTGACCCCGAGCAGCACGACGAAGGGTGCGGTCTTGATGCCGACGTCGTGCAGGTCCTGCGAGGCGCGCTGCATGTTGCCGGTCAGACTCGACTGGATTGCGGTCGCGAGCCGCTTCGACTCCTGTAGCTTAATCGTATCGCGCATGTTGCGCACGAGGCTCTCGAAGTCGCTCATGCTGTACTCGGAGCCGTGGTTCTCGCGTTCAGCTAGGCGCAGTGCTTCCGGATCGGAGTGGGCGCCGAAATAGTAGGTCTCGACCACGTTCAGCGTCGAGTTCGGCAGGTAGTTGACGTGGATCGACACGAACAGGTCGACGTTGGCGTCGTTGGCCAGTTCGACGCGGCGGTTGAGTGGCGTGGTCGCGTCGCTGTCGCGGGTCAACACCACGCGGAAGTTGTGATCGTGCTCGAGCAGCGCCTTGAGCCGCAGCGCGACGTCGAGGGTCACGTCCTTCTCGTGGGTGCCGAGATTGCCGCTGGTGCCGGGGTCGCGGCCGCCGTGGCCGGGGTCGATGACCACGGTGCGCACCCCGAGTCCGAAGATCTCCTTCAGGGTTAGCCCCTGCGCGAGCGACGGGCCGGTGTAGATCGCCATGTCGTCGGGGGTGCTGTCCGGGAAGTCGTCGCTGTCGAGGGCGACCCGGGTGGGGGCCGCGCGGCGTGCCGGTCCCCGCCACGCAGGGGGAGCGGTGGCGAGCTCGGCGACCGGCGGCATGGCGAAGTCCGACGCGGGGGGCGGCAGGATCGCGGGCGCTTCGGTCGCGACGAGGGTGTCGTCCGGATTCGCAAAGGGCGGGCGTGGCGCAGCGGGCGCCGCCTCGTTCTGCGTGACGACATCCGGCGCGGATGGCGTGGCCGCAGGAAGGGGGGCGACGTCGGTTGCGAGATGGGTGACCGGGCGCTCCCAGGCGGCGAAGGCGACCGCGGCGGCGACCAGCGGCACGGCGAGCAGCCAGCGCCACTGGCTGCGGCCACGCGACGCGGAGCCGCGCGAGGACGCGACCGGTGCCGGAGCGGCCTTGCCGGTCAGCCGTTGGTTCGACTTCAGCACCTCGCGCAGGAGTTCCTGCCGGGGTCCGGGAGTCGCGCTGCCTGGATCCGTGGACATTCGCCGTGCTCGGTTCCCTGGGTGCGATATCGCTTACATATCAGTTATTAAGCCTAGCATCCTCGGCCCATTGTGGCGTGGCGTCAAGCGTGGGCGGGCACCCTGGCGAACCTGCCCCGCACGCCGCTTGGGCCGCCCGGGATGGCCTGTTCATGCGCGCCCCGTTCGGAAGCCTGCGGAGCCATGGTGCCGCTGAATGGGTTGAGTGGGCGATGAGCGCGTGATCCTGCGCATCTGGTGGGCTGTGCAGCATCAGGTCTGACAAGTGGACTCTTGAAGACCGGCTCGAGAGGCGGGTTGCGGATCGCCGGGGTGTTGGCGGATCGATGAGTCGGGTCTTATTTGTGCGACGCAGATATTTATATTAATCATATATAACAGTTATATATGTAGTAGTTTGGAATTTTATTGTGCACTGAGATAAATCGACACGTCGCATCATGCATGCTAGTCTGATGTTCAGACCTATCAATCATTGGAAATCCAGGTGCGATTCGAAAAGATCAAGGTGCCGCGCATCGCCGACACCATCGTCGAGCAGATGGAGCGGCTGATCCTCGACGGCGTGCTCAAGCCGGGCGAGAAGCTGCCGGTCGAGCGCGAGCTCTCCGAGCAGTTCAACGTTTCGCGGGCCTCGCTGCGCGAGGCGATCGCGATCCTCGAGGCGCGCGGGCTGATCTCGTCGCGACGCGGCGAGGGGACCTTCGTCCGCGACGTCATGGCGACCTCGCTGACCGAGCCGCTGCAGGAGCTGATGCAGCGCCACCGCGGCACGGTCTACGACATCATCGAGCTGCGTCACGGCCTCGAGGCGGTGGCTGCCTATTACGCTGCCCAGCGCGGCACCGACGATGACCGCCACATCATTGGCGAATGCTTCGCGCGCCTTGTCGCGGCCGCCGAGTCGGGCGACGAGCAGGAGGAGGGCGAGGCCGATCTGGGCTTCCACATGGCGATCGCCGAGAGCGCGCACAACTTCGCCCTGGCGCACACCATCCGCAGCCTGTTCGACCTGCTGCGCCAGGAGCTCGGCAGCGGTCTCGGCCGGCTGCGCGCCCACCCGGAGAAGCGTGACGCGTTGATGGCGCAGCACGCGCAGATCCACCGGGCAATCATCGACCGCGACCCGGAGGCGGCCCGTGGGGCGGCACACGAGCACATGGCCTACATCGAGACCGCGCTGCGCGAGCTCGAGGCCGCCTCGGAACGCGAGGCACACGCCCGGCGGCGTCGCGAGCTGCTCGACGATCGGCAGGCCACGGTCGGGGCCTGACGAGAACCCTACCGGCGGTTCATTTTCGAACACACCGCTTTCGACTACGCTCGTCGAAGGGCCCGATCGAGGCCGGCCAGCGGGAGCGGTGTCGTGAGCTACCTCCAGGTTCGTCAGCGCCTCGCCCGGGGCGAGCGTCTCCTGCTCGACGGTGCCACCGGCACCGAGCTCCAGCGCCGCGGCGTGCCGATGGACCCGCACGCCTGGTGCGGCGCCGCGACACTCGCTCACGACGATGTGCTGACCGGCATCCACGTCGATTACATCCGTGCCGGGGCCGACGTCATTACCGCCAACACCTACGCCTCGTCGCGCCTGATGCTCAGTGGGGCCGGGCTCGGCGATCACGTCGCGGAGATCAACCGGCGGGCGGTCGACGCGGCACTTAACGCGCGCGAACGGGCGGCCGACGAACGTGACGTGCTGGTCGCCGGCTCGCTGTCGCACATGGTGCCGATGGAGGCCGG
>CBDTVS010000028.1:0-10427 GCA_965364245.1 uncultured Gammaproteobacteria bacterium
GGCGAAGTCCTGCTGCAGTGTGCCCGCCTTGAACGCGTCGAAGGTCTCGCTGCAGCCGCCGATGAACTTGCCGCCGACGAACACCTGCGGGATGGTCGGCATGCCGGTCTTGCCGATCAGCGCGGCGCGCACCTGCCCGCCCCAGTCGTTCTCCTGGTAGGCGGCCGAGTCGAGATCGACCGAGCGGTAGTCGATGCCGAGCTTGCCGAACAGCTTGCGCACCGACCAGCAGAACTCGCACCACTCCAGCGCGAACAGCACGACCGGGTTGTTGGCGTCGTGTATCGCGTCCTGCAGAAATTCAACAGCATCGACCGGCGCCTGCACCGGCTGCCCGGTATTGGCGATGGTCTCGGCGAGGAACGCCTCGGCCTCCGGCGTGGCGGTGACCTCCTCGGCCCCGTCGGCGGGCGCATCGTCATCGGACGGCGCCGCGTCGAAGCGGAAGCGCGGCGTCGACTGGGAGATCGCGATCTCGTCGTCGGTCATGTCGACCGGCACGTCCTCGAACAGCGGCGTGCTGAGATAGCGCTCGCCGGTGTCGGGCAGCATGCACAGGATCACGCTACCGGGCTCGGACTCACGCGCCACCTGCAGCGCACCGGCGAAGGTGCCACCGCCGCTGATGCCGGTGAAGATCCCTTCCTTCTGCGCCAGGTCACGCGAACACTGCAGCGCGTCGGCACCGCGGATCGGCACCAGCTGATCGAACAGTGACTGGTCGACGACGTCGCCGACCAGCTTGGGGATGAAATCGGGTGTCCAGCCCTGCATCAGGTGCGGGCGGAAGGCGTCGTGGCTCTCGGCCGGCGTGCCGTCGTCGTTACGCCGCTGGCCGTGACCGCTGCCGAGCAACGGCGAATTGTCGGGCTCGCAGACCGCGACCCTGATGTCCGGACGCGCCTCCTTGAGCACCCGCGCGACGCCCTTGAGCGTGCCGCCGGTGCCGTAGCCGGTCACCCAGCAGTCGAGCCGCTCACCCTCGAACGCGGCGAGGATCTCCGGCGCCGTGGTGCGCGAGTGCATGTCGGCGTTGGCCTCGTTCTCGAACTGGTGGCACAGGAACCAGCCGTGCGTCTCGGCCAGTTCGATCGCCTTGGCCAGCATGCCGCTGCCCATCTCCGCCGCCGGGGTCAGCACCACCTTGGCACCGAGAAAGCGCATCAGGCGGCGCCGCTCGACGCTGAAGTTCTCGGCCATGGTCACCACCAGCGGGTAGCCCTTCTGCGCGCAGACCATCGCCAGGCCGATGCCGGTGTTGCCGGAGGTCGCCTCGATGACGGTCTGGCCCGGCTTGAGCGCCCCGCTGCGCTCCGCGTCCTCGATGACCCCGAGCGCGAGGCGATCCTTCACCGAGCCCATCGGGTTGAACGCCTCGACCTTGACGTAGAGCTCGACGCCTTCGGGAGCGAGGTGGTTGATGCGCACCACCGGCGTGTTGCCGACGGTGCCGAGAATGGAATCGAAGCGTCCGGCCATGAGCGCGTCTCCGGGAGGTGTCGGGTGGGTCATCCGAGTCTAGGCAACCCGGTCGTCTGACCTGTGCTCGGCAGTTGACCTGGGTCAATTGCCGCCCCATCGGTGTGGAATTTGAGGTGCACGGGCCCGCAGCGGCTACTGCCAACGGGAGATGGGTTCCCACCCATCGGGCGTGCGAGCATACGTGCAGCCGAACCAAGGACGAGACCGATGCCCTACCGGAAACTGCTCCCCGCCCTGCTGCTGCTCCTCGCCCCCGCGCTGGCAACCGCCCAGACACTGACCCCGCAGAAGAAGGCCGCCATCGAACAACTGATGGACGTCACCGGCGCGAGCCGCATGAAGGCCCAGTTCGGCGACGCCTACGTCAAGCAGGCGCAGGCGATGTTCGCCGCCGCCAATCCCAACATGCCGCCGCGCGCGCTGGCGATCGTCGCGCAGGAGACGCGCGCGGTGCTCGACGCTCGGCTGACCGGCGAGCGCGGCCTGCTCGCCGCGGTCTACCCGATCTACCACAAGCACTTCACGCTCGCGGAGCTCGAGGCGATGCTGGCGTTCTACCGCAGCGCGGCCGGCAAGAAGGCGCTAGCGGTGATGCCGCAGGTGACGCTGGAGTCGATGCAGGCCGGGCAGCGCTGGGCGCAGTCGGTCGGCCAGGCGGTGCAGATCCGCGTCGAGCAGCGCCTCGCCGCCGAGGGGCTGCGCTAGGCCCCTACCCCTCCGGAAGCACCTTGCCCGGGTTGAGGATCCCGCTCGGATCAAGCGCCCGCTTCAGCGTGCTCATCAACGCCAGTTCGGCCGGGCCGCGGCTGTAGTGGAGCTTGCCGCGCTTCTCGAGACCGATGCCGTGCTCGGCCGAGATCGAACCGCCGCGCTCGGCGATGCCGGCGTAGACGATCTCCTCGACCGCCGCGCGCGCGGCGTCGGAACCGTCGCCGACCGCGATCACCACGTGCAGGTTGCCGTCGCCGAGGTGGCCGAAGACGATCAGCCGCGGGTCGCTCCAGCGCGCCTCGAGCGCGGCCTGCATGCCGGCCACGTAGTCGGGCATCGAACCAATCGCCAGGCTCACGTCGAACAGGAACACCGGGTCGAGTTCGTGCAGGCACTCGACGTTGTCGCGCACCGCCCAGAGGTTCTGCCGCTCCTGCTCGGAATGGGCGACCACCGCGTCGTCGACCAGGCCCTTCGCGTGCGCCGCCTCGAGCGCCTTGGCGAAACGCGCCCCATCACCGTCCGCATCGCCACCCAGCGCCTCGACCAGCACGTAGAAGGGTGAACTGCCCGGTGCGAACGGCTCCTGCCTGCCGCGCCAGGCGGTCGGCGCGGACAGTGCGTAGTAGGCGTCCCACATCACCTCGAAGACGCTCAGCTGCCCGCCGAGCGACGCCTCGAGCTCGCTCAGCAGGCTCGATACCGCGCCGAAGTCGGGCGCGGTGAGCAGCGCGGTGTTCTGGCTGCGCGGGCTGGGGCGCAGGCGCAGCACCACGCGGGTCACGACGCCGAGGGTGCCCTCGCTGCCGACAAACAGCTGGCGCAGGTCGTAGCCCGCGTTGTTCTTGATCACCTCGTGCAGCGACGAGATCACGGTGCCGTCGGCGAGCACCGCCTCGAGGCCGAGCACCATGTCGCGCATCATCCCGTAGCGGATCACGCGGTTGCCGCCGGCGTTGGTCGCGACCATGCCGCCGATGGTGGCGCTGCCGCGCGCGCCGAGATCCTGCGGGAACAGCAGCCCCTCGGCCTCGGCGCGTTCCTGCACCACCTGCAGCGGCACCCCGGCCTGGACCACCATCGTACGGTTGGCGACGTCGACCTTCTCGATCGCGGTGAGTCGCTCGAGCGACAGGGCGATGTCGTCGGAGGTCGTGATCGCGCCGCCGGACACCCCGGTGCGCCCCCCGTGGGTTACCACCGACTGGCCGGCGGCGTGGCACAGGCGCAGCACCGCGGCGACCTCGTTGGTGTCGGCCGGGCGCACGATCGCCTTCGCGGCGCTCGGCCCGAGCCGCCAGCCGGCCGGCCGCGCGGCGACGTCATCGCCGGTCAGCACGTGGTTCGCGCCGACCAGCGCGATCAGTTGTTCGATGAGATCACTCATGCCGTCGTCCTCCGGGCTCGCCATACCGATCCAGTGTGGCAGAAACCCTGCCCTGCAACCTGACCGCAGAGGGACGGATCAGGCGACCGGATGCTCCTCGAGCGCCATGCCCTCGGGCGGCGGGTAACGGCGCGCCACCCATTTCGGCATCCGCCCGTGCGCTGCCTGATGCAGCAGGTCCGACTCGATGATGATCAGGACCAGCATCGTCACCATGGTCGGCAACAGGCCGAGGCCACCGGCGATCGCGAGGGCCGCCTCCTTGCGCACCCCGAACGACTCATAACCGAACCAGGCGATCGCACCAGTGACCGCGAGCAGCGCCAACATGCCGATGAAGATCCGGCTGAAGCGCGCCGCCGCCTGCCAGTGGCACATCACGTACCAGTCGTCGCGCCGCCGCGCGCGCCGCGCACGCCACAGCGTGTAGCCGAGACACAGAACCGAGATCACCGGCACCGACATCACCGGCAGAATCATGTGGCTGGCCATGCCGAGCGTGGCAACGAAGACCAGGATGTGGTTGCCGATCAGGTTGGTCAGAAAGACCTCGTGAGGGATCTTGGCCCGCTTGCGAGCATGCTCGTCGACCGGGTAGCTGGGGGCGCGGCGATGTTCCATACGGCCATTGTCACACGGTCGCGGTCGGCGCGGGACACGACCCACCTGAGGCGACCGGAACGTGCCTTCGGTCAATGGCCCGAACACGGACGAAACGCTAAGCTAAGGCCATCCTCAGTGGAGAGACCGAAACAATGCAACGCCACGCCCTCCTGATTGCCGTGACTGCCCTGTTCCTGGCTGCCTGCGCCGCCACCACCAAACAGGCCAGTTGGACCAACCCCGAGAACGCCGGCCACAAGGTCAAGTCGGTGTTCATCATCGGCGCGGCCCAGAACGACTTCAATCGACGGCTGTTCGAAGACGAACTGGCCCGCCAACTGGCTGCGAAGGGCATCAAGGGCATCACCAGCTACCAGCACATGGACCTCGACGCCCTCGGCGACAAGAATGCCACCACGGCGAAGGTCAAGAGCCTCGGCGCGGAGTCGATCATCATCGCCAAGGTGGTCGGCCAGCGTACCGACACCGTGGTCAACCCGGGACGCACCTACGTCAGCGGCGGCTCGCCCTACTACCCGAGCCACTACCGCGACCACTGGCACGACTACTACCGGCAGAGCTACTCGGTGGTGAACCAGCCGGCCACGGTCACCAACTTCCAGGTGTTCACCGTCGAGACCAACCTCTACGGCGCCGACAAGGGGATGATCTGGTCGATGCAGTCCGACACCATCGCCGGCGGCCAGCTCGAGGCGACGATCAAGGAGTTCGTCGGCATCGTGGTCAAAGACCTCGGCGCCAACGGTCTGATCTGACGCGGTCGGGACACCAACCACCCGCCGCACGACGCCACCTCCGGGTGGCGTCGCGCGTTTCGGAGCTCGCAAACCCATGCCGGTCGACCCCGCTACCCTGCTCGCCTACAGCCTTACCGTCGGCGCCATCGTGCTCTCGCCCGGTCCGGACACGGTACTGATCCTGCGCTACGCGCTCGGTTCGGGGCACCGCGTGGGGCTCGCCACGGTCGCCGGCGTGCAGGTCGGGCTGATGGGCCACACGCTGCTCGCGATCCTCGGTGTCTCGGCCGTGATCGCCGCCTCACCGGTGCTGTTCAAGGGTCTTGCGGTGGCCGGTGCGCTCTATCTCGGCTGGATCGGCCTGCAGGGCTTCCGCGGCCACACACTGCGCCTCGAGGGGGCCACGTCGGTCAGTGTGCGCAAGGCGATCCATGACGCCATCCTCTGCAACCTGCTCAACCCGAAGATCATCGTGCTGTTCCTGGCGCTGCTGCCGAACTTCGTCGACGCGACACGCGACGACGTGACGTTGCAGCTGCTGTTCCTCGCGCTGGTGATGGTGGTGATCAATGTCGCCTGGCAGGCGCCGTTGGCCTGGGCCGCGTTCGGCGTACGACGCTGGCTGGCGCGGCCCGCCGTCCAGCAAGTTGTCAACGTTTCGACCGGCACGATTCTTATTGCCTTCGCACTTTTGATGCTCTGGGAGCAGGTGATCGCACGCCCCTAGAGCAGATGGGCGGCCAGGGCCCGCGCCTCCTGACTGAGGCGTGAGTGGGCGCTGTGGCAGATCGCGGCACGCAGCGGGTCGTCGGCCAGCAGGTAACCGGCCGCGGCATCGTGCAGCGCCTGGGCGACGACCTCGAGGGCCTCGATAGCGGCGGCGGCCCTCGCCTCAGTCTGATCGGTCATCTGTACGGTCTCCGGCGTTCGATTCGGTGCGCTTGGATGAACGGATTGCGCGCTAGTCGTCACGTCTCTCGGAAAGCACGAGGGATTCGGCCTCGAGCTCCTCGACCTCGAGCCCGTCGAGGCATTTCTGCAGCGAATGGAACAGCGCGGCCTGCATGCGTCGCGTCGGCGGGGTACGTGTCCGCGCGACGTGATCCCGGTTGACCGACAACCAGAGCAACAGTTCGTCGATCTTCTCTTCGCTGAAGGCGAACATCCGCCAGGCCCGTTCCATTCCCTGCACAGAAGGTACGCAGGCGGTCACGTAAGCGCTGCGCGATTGACGCCACGCACTTGCCGAATCTGGCCAACGTGGCTAAATGAAGGACGGGCACGCTCCACGGCAACGCAGCGAATGGGCTTCAGTACTCTGGCCTCCTGGCCGCTGGTCATCTGGAAAACCCTCGAATTCGAGGGGCACGACCCGCGTCCGGTGTTCAAGGCATGCGGACTCGACCCGGCACTGCTCGGCAACCCCCGCGCCCGCTACGACAGCGGGAAACTCGATCGCTGCTTCGCCGAGGCGGCCCGGGTAAGCGGCGCTCACTGCTTTGGGGTCGAGGCGGCCCGTCACTGGCACCCGATGATGCTGCAGGCGCTGAGCATCGCCTGGTTCGCGAGCGAGACCCTCTACGACGCCTTCAACCGACTGGTGCGCAACATGAAGGTGGTCAACACCGGGCTGCGCGGCGACCTCGTCCACCAGGGCCAGACTTACCGATTCGTAGTCCACGCAACCGACATCGAGGATGGCTTCCACAGGGAGCGGGCCCACTCGGGGCTCGCATCGATCGTCGCGATGTGCCGCCAGAGCCTCAGCCACAATTTCCACCCGGCGAGCGTCCAGCTCGTCGGCCCACCCGGCCCATGCCAGCGGGATCTGGCGGAATTCTTCCACTGCGATCTCGAGTACGATGCGCCCAACTACGGCCTGACGCTGCACGAACGGGACCTGCACAAGCGGCTGCCGATGGGCAACCTCGAGACGCTGACCGCCGCCGACCGCGCTCTGGCCGAGATCCTCTCCACGCTCGACCGCGACGACATCGTCGCGCGCGCCCGCAGCGTCATCTTCAAGATGCTGCCGACCGGCAGCGTCTCCGAGGAGGCGGTGGCCAAGGCACTGCACATGAGCCGGCGCACCTTCCAGCGCAAGCTCGAGGAGGCCGGCACCGGTTACCGCAAACTTTTCGACAAAGTGCGTCGAGATCTCGCTGAGACCTACATCGCCGACGACCGCTACTCGATCACCGAGATCTCCTACCTGCTCGGCTTCGCCGAGCCGAGCAGCTTCGCGCGCAAATACAAGGAATGGACCGGCGTGCCGCCTTCCGTGCAGCGCCAGAACTCCAGCTGACTGCGATTCCTGGCGTTTTTTTCTCGTCAGACCTGTTCTGAAGGCGTTTGGCCTGTTTCGCAGGTTAGGTGACGCCGTAAGTCAAGTAACGACGTCTCTCCAAAGCGATGCTGCTGGCCTTACCTGTCGACCAGCAGAGGATCCAGCAATGAGCCCGTTCAGACTCGCCTCATTTGCAGCCAGCCTAGTCATGTTGGCCACCGTCACCGCAGCCGAACCGACCAATGAGCCGAGATTGGCCTTGCAGCCAACACACAAGGAGGTGATTGATCGAACCAACGACTCGAACTGGGGCAAGGTCTGCTACCACGCCGGTGATACCAACGGCTTTGAGACCTGCACTGACATGGATCAACGCGACTGCAGAATGCTGGCTAACGACACCCTCATCTGCGAGAACGCGCCATGAACCGCTCGGCAGCTCCATGTCCGCTCTGTGCAGACAACCGCTGGGAAGTGGTGCTGCTGCCACCTGCCACCACGCGCCCAGGACAACTCGACCTAACCCAATGTCCGGCTTTCATCCGTTGTCAGGTATGCGGTAAGGAGGGCCCTATGGTCAAGGCTAACGCCCTGCATGTCATCGAACACGCCTGCGCGGTTTGGAACGCCATGACCGAAGCCACCATGCGCTAGATGGCTTGATCAGAGGCAGATTAGACGATTCTCCTTGGGATCAATTGCGTTCGGTCAAGGGCAACAGGTTTGGCTGTGGGCCATGCAGTTATCCCACATTAAAATGGGTAGCTGACATCGTCCGAACAGCAGAGTGCAGGCGCGCATGCAACCCACTGCAACAGCCACGCTGACCGAGTCCCAGGCCACCCAGCCGGTCCGGCTGCGAGGCGATGTTCTCGCGGTCTCGCTGGTGATACACCTCCTGGCCCTTGCCCTGCCTCTCGCGTTGCTGCAGGTCTACGATCGCATCCTGCCGAGCCAGTCATTCGGCACGGCCACCCTGCTGCTCCTCGGTGTAGCCATCGCCATTGCTCTCGAAGCCGTGCTTCGATACGGCCGCACCGCGCTGTTCGCTAACCTAGGCGCACGCTACGAAGCGGCGATGACATGGCGCGCCATCGGCGCACTCCACAGCGCCGATGTCGACGCGGTGGAGCAGCGTGGTGGCGCTGCAATCAATGATGCGTTCCGAGCCATAGCCGAGGTACGCGACTTCTGGTCCGGGCAAGCCGGTGCGGCGCTCTACGAAGCTCCGTTCGTGGTTGTCTACCTGCTACTGATCGCCTATCTGGGTGGATGGCTTGCATTGATCCCTCTAGCCCTGTTCATCCTCGCGCTGTTATTGGCGTTCCACCTCAATGGTCGAATCCGGACACACAACGCCCGCATCCATGCCCACGACCGGAAACGCCGTGACCTCGCCTGGACCGGCTTCGCCTCCCTTGCCCACGTCAAGGCGCTCGGCGCCGAGAACGCGGTTGCCCGACTCTACCGTCGACTCACCGACCGCTACCTCGCGGACAGCGTGGAACTCGAAAGCGCAATGGGCTGGTTACGTGAGAACGCCACCGCACTCGGCCAACTCGCAACGGTCCTGATCGTGACCTTCGGCGCCCTCGAAGTAATGGCGGGCGATTTGACTACCGGTGGCCTCGCCGCATGCACGATGCTCGCCGGCCGCTCCATCGGGCCGGCGATGGCCAGCCTCGGCTACTGGTCGCAGATCGCCCGCATCACCGAGGCCCAGTCACGAGTGAATGACTTGCTCAACCTCCCTCAGAGCCATCTTCTTGCTAATGGGAAACGTGGCGCATCGCCGCAGGTCCTGCGTGGTGAAATCGAGTTGGAAGCGCCCATGCTTCTCGCCGAGCCACTCACCGTTGCGCCCGGCGAGGTCGTGCATCTAGCCAGCGCCGACGCCAGCCGCGCGTCGCATCTCCTGAGTGCGATAGCCGGCCTGACGCATGATCTGGAGATTGGCGTGCGCGTCGACGGCCACGTCATCAGCGACTATGCCGAACCCGACTACCGCAACAACGTCGTCCTGGTCACCGGTCAGCTGGCCCTGGTTCCGGGCTCGATACTGAATAACCTCACACTGTTCGATCCACGCTACAACGCCCGAGCCAAGGAGTACTCAGAGTCTCTGGGGCTGCAGCAGCATCTCGACCGACTGCGCCACGGCATCCTGACCGACGTCGGACCCAGCACGGCGGCGCAACTCGACGAGGGCATCTACCAGAGGATCGCGCTTATCCGCGCCCTGGTCAGGCAGCCGAAGATCATGCTTCTTGACCATGCCGCCAGCGGCCTCGACCTCGATGGCATCAAGCGTCTTGCCGCAGTGCTCGAGTCGCTTCGCGGTGGCACCACAGTGCTGCTGGCCAGCCATAACGAACCGCTCGTCGCATCCTGCACGCGGCGTGTCGAACTGCAGAGGGAGGCGCGCACATGACGGCCGAGGTCACGATGCCAAGTGCCGGGGCTGCCTCAAGCGTGGAGAGAACCTCGGCTTTCACCAGTGAGGCCGCACGACTCGCACAAATCGAGGCGATGCTTGGCGCCGAGCGTCTCGAACGCTCACCGCTGGCCCGAGTCATCGCGCCAATGCTCGTCGCACTCGACTGGTTTGGCGCACCGCGCACCCTCCTCGACGCTCTGCCTGACAGGAACGCTCCAATCGAGCCCGTGCATCTGCGCGAAATGCTCGAGGAGCAGGGGTTTACGGGCAACATCCGCGCGTGGACGCACGGCGACCTCGACACGCTCTCCGTCGGTAGCGTCTTACTCGATGAGAGCGCTCCGCGGGTATACCTCGGGAGACTCGAAGGGACCGACTGGTGGCACGACGGACTGGGCGTGCGCGCCCTCGACGAACCGCGCTCCGGTGATCGGGTGCTGCACGTCGAACCGGAACCTGACCCCCAGCCGGTCGACGCTCCCCAGACTGGCATGCTCGGGCGGCTCTATCAGGCTGCGCGGAACCAGTTGGGTGGCGCGCTATTCGTCAGCCTCGTGGTCAACGTGCTCGCGCTGGCAGTGTCGCTGTTCACGATGACCGTCTACAACACCCTGATCCCGAGCGGCGCCGAGACCTCGCTGTGGACGCTTGCGCTCGGCGTGATCATCGCGATCCTCGGCGCCTGGACGCTGCGTGTAATGCGCCTTCGCGCGCTGGCCGATCTGTCAGCTTGGGCCGGCTCACACATCACGCGCAACGCCA
>CBDTVS010000029.1:0-10224 GCA_965364245.1 uncultured Gammaproteobacteria bacterium
GGCATCCCCTACGATCTTTGCACGCCCGCACAGCTGGTGGTCATGACGCTGGGCGGCGACGTGCGCGGCGAGGGCAAGCCGTCTAGCGAGTGGCGCTTCCACCGCGACATCTACGCTGCACGCCCCGAGGTCGAGGCGATCGTGCACACCCATTCCCCGCACGCGACCACCCTCGCCTGCCTGGGCAAGTCGATCCCGGCGTTCCACTACATGGTCGCCGCGGCCGGCGGTGAGGACATCCGGGTGGCCGAGTACGCCACCTTCGGCTCACAGGAACTGTCCGACAACGCGCTGGTCGCGCTCGAGGGGCGGCGCGCCTGCCTGCTCGACCGGCACGGGGTCATCGCAACCGGGAGCGATTGCCGACGTGCGCTCGCGCTGGCCATCGAGGTGGAAAACCTGGCCGAGATGTACTGCAAGCTGCTCGCCATCGGCGAACCGCGCGTGCTGGATTCCGCGGAGATGGAGCGTGTGGTGGAGCGCTTTCGGGGCTACGGGCCTGCCCAGGGCGGTCAAGAAACCTAGAACGGGAGATGGGCGTAGCAAAGCATGCCCATCCTGGAAGCTTTTGGAACGCGCCGTGGACGGCGCTTCTGAAGGTGGAGATCGCCAGGGCATTGGCCTGGCGCAGCTGAGTCTCAGGCGACCCCGGTCAGGAAGCGGCCTTCTTCGCCCCGCTCAGCAACCGCCGCAACCACGCCGCCGATGTCGCCGCGAGTGCCTCGGTCTGCACGAACGGGCTCATGTGGTCCATCTCGGGCAGCACCTGCGACTCGAAGCGGTGGGTCAGGCGTCCGAGCACCGACTTGGTGTAGCTCGGACGCACCACCTCGTCGTGTTCACCGGTCAGCACCGCGGCGCGGAACGGCAGCTGCTCCTTGAACACCCGGTGTCGATAGCCGAACACGCTCGCCAGCGTCTTGACCGGGTACTCCCAGACCAGCAGCCCGTCGTCGGCGATCCACGAGGTGTGCTTGTTGTTGAAGATCAGCTGATCGACGTCGAGAAGGGTGCGCAGGTTCACCCGCCAGTGCGGCAGCGTGATGCTGGTCCAGCCGAGCGCCTGCCAGCCGAGGAAGTGGAACCAGTCTGGCGGATGGCTGCCCAACATCAGGGTGTGGCAGAGCAGCGCACGCACCCGCTCGTCGGCTTCGGCGGCGGCCAGCGCCAGCGGCGAACCGAACGAATAGCCGAGCAACGCGACGGGACCACTGAAGCGCTCACCGTAATGGTCGATGATCGCGGAGATGTCCTCGACCACCTCGTCGACGGTGAACAGGCCCCGGTCGCCGTTGGAACGGCCGTGGCCACGCAGATCGACGCCCACGACGTTGAACCCTTCCCGGGCGATGGCGTCGAGGAAATTGCGGTACAGGCCGGTGTGGGTCGCGATGCCGGGCAGGAACAGGACCAGTGGATCCTTCGGTGCGCTCTCGTGCAGCTCGCAGTAGAGCGGCAGCGGTCCGACATAGGCGGTTTCCGGCGTAGTGACGCGGGTGTCGAGGGCGGTATTGGGCATAGGTCCTTCCCGAGCGGGTGCGCAACGATACCCCCTCGGAGATAGGATGTCACTGCTGCAGCGCAGCTTGACAAGGTGCCGGCTTTTTTGGGTCTGGACGTTGTGTTTGTCGGACTGAAGTCCGACCCACAATACAGCCATCATCTGACCCTTTGGGTCGGGCTTTGCCCGACAATCGAATAGAACGTATCACCTTGTTGGCTTACAAAATGCCCGAGTACAGGATCCATTTAAGATCAGTTATCCAGCACTAATGGCAAATTAATGAATTCGCTTGAATTCACTCCAGCCACCGGCCTCGCCAACCCGCATCTGCAGACGCTCTGGTCGCCGCTGCTGCGCAGGGCGCCTCGCATCTCACGTCGCAGGGAGACGCTCGAACTGCCCGACGGCGACGCCATCCACCTCGACTGGTGCCAAGGATCCGGAAGTCCGGACTCCGGTCCGCTGGTCATCCTGCTGCACGGCCTCGCCGGCTGCTCCGGTTCGAGCTACATCCTGGGTCTTCAGGCCGAGCTGCAGCGCAGGCGACTGGCCAGCGTGGTGCTCAACTTCCGTGGCAGCACCGGCGAGCCCAACCGTCTCGCCCGCAGCTACCACTCGGGCGACACCGGCGATCTCGACGCCCTGGTGCGCCACATCGGGACGCGGTGGCCCGGCCGTAAGCTGGCCGCCGTCGGCTTCTCGCTCGGCGGCAACGTTTTGCTCAAATGGCTCGGCGAACGGGGCGAGACGGCCGGGGTCGTCGCCGCATGCGCGGTCTCGGTGCCGCTGCGCCTCGACCTCTGCGCGACGCGTATGGACCAGGGTTTCTCGCGTCGCTACCGCGACCACCTGCTGACGATCCTGAAGCGCCAGATCGCGGCCAAACAGGCGCATTTCGCGGCGAGTGGCAACCAGACGGAGCGTGCCCGGCTCGAGGCACTCGTCGGCTGGCGTGAGGCGCGCTCGTTCTGGGAGTTCGACGACCGGGTCGTGGCGCCGCTGCACGGCTTCGCCGGCGTCGACGACTACTACGCGCGCTCGAGCAGCCGGCCGTTCCTCGCGTCGATTCGGGTGCCGACGCTGGTGATCCAGGCCGAGGACGACCCGTTCATGACGCCCGAGGTGCTGCCGGATCCGGGAGAACTGAGCGACTGCGTGACCCTGCAGGTGACTGCACGTGGCGGCCACGTCGGCTTCGTCGCGGGTGCGCCATGGCAGCCGGGCTACTGGCTGGAACGGCGGATTCCGGAATTTCTGGAGTTGCGGCTCCAGAAATGAGGCATCGACTAGGACAGGTCGTGAAACAAGCGCTTTGATCCCTGGCCGCAGGCGGCCTGCCTGCAAGTGCAGAAGTAGTGTAGGAGTGGTCCCCAGGCCGCGATTCGCGGTGACATCCGCCGTGGACGGCGGCCCACGAACCCTGCGTCAGCCTTCGACCACCCGGTTCCGCCCGCCGTGCTTGGCGGCGTAGAGCGCCTTGTCGGCACGATTGAGCAGGGCATCGAAACCGTCGTCGCCGTCGAGCGCACACACCCCGATGCTGATGGTGAAGGCGAGTTCCCCGGAGGGCGCCATGACGCGCATTCTTTCCACCTGCGCACGGATCCGCTCGGCGAGGATGTGCGCGCCGGTGAGCGCTGTCGACGGCAACAGCAGCGCAAACTCCTCGCCACCGAGACGCCCGATGAGATCGCTGCCGCGCAGCGCGTGGCCGCACTCCTGGGTCAGCGCCCTCAGCGCCCGGTCGCCGATATCGTGGCCGTAGGTGTCGTTGATGCGCTTGAAGTGATCGACGTCGAGCATCATCACCGACAACGGGTAGCCGTAGCGTCCGGAGCGCGAGAACTCCGCCCGCCCCTGTTCCATGAAGTGACGGCGATTGGCGATGCCGGTCAACGGGTCGGTGCTGGCGAGATGGCGCAGGCGCGCCTCCATCGCCTTGTGCTCGGTGATGTCGCGGACCGCGAGCACCAGGGCCTCGGCGCCCCGGTAGTGCATCGTCCTAACCCGCGCCTCGACCGGGACGAGGCTGCCGTCGCCGCGCAGGTGGCTTGACTCGAAGGGTTCGTCGATCGGCCTCGCGAGCTGACGATCGACCTCCTCGACCGCCTCCTCCGCGACGCACTGCAGGATCGAGCTGCCGACCAGCGCATCCTTGGGTTTCCCGTACAGCTCGGCCGCCGCGTCGTTGCAGTCGAGCACCACCGTGCCCTCGCAGATCAGGATCGCCTCGAACGCCGCCTCGGCGAGCTGGCGGAAGCGGGTCTCGCTCTCTTCGAGTTCATCGGTGCGCGCACGCAGCGCGGCGCGCGCCTCCTCGATCTCGTGGATACGCGTGTTCAGCAGGTGCTGGGTCTGGTCAACCATGCGCTCGTAGTCGACCAGCCGCTCCTCTGCACGCTCCAGTGCACGCTCGGCCTTGCGCCGTCGCTTGCGCTCGTCCTCCGCATCGCTGGCCGGCCCCGGCTCGGCCATCAGTGGGTGCCCAGCAGCAGAGTCACGAAGGTGGTGTTGTGGTAGCGCGCGCCGGTGTGGCTCGACAGCGGGCCGATCTCACCGAACGTGTAGAAACCGCAGACCGGCACCGGCATTGGCAGCGCCTCGCGGGCCAGGCGGATCTCCTCACGGGTACGGGTGCCGAGCGCGATCTTGCGCCCTGTGCAGGAGAAAAGCATCGCCGCCTCGGGCGCGCTGCCGGGGTAGCCGCCCAGTGCGCTGTCCACCGAGCGGCGTACGCCGTTGATGATCTCGTCGCGGATCGCCTGGGTGATCTGCACCTCGGCCCCTTCGGGGATGTCGGCCAGGAATTTGATGATCCCGGTCTCCGGATCGGCCTTGCTCGCCACGCGCAGGTAGTAGCGATCGCTGCCGCGCTCGTAGACCGCCAGCGGGTAGGCGCGCAGCCCGGCGAGGTCCTCGACCAGGTCGCCGAGATAGTGGCGGAAGAGCTCGAGCGCCGGCCGGCCGTCGAGTTCGTGCAGCACCTGGCCCTCGGCGCGCGTCACGCGCATGCGCTTGCCGATCGGGCTCCAGCCGCTCTCGACGCCCAGCGAATAGATCAGGTTGCCGGCAAACAGCAGCACCGGTACCGAGTCGCTGAACACCCGGCGACCGCAGAACTGGTAGCTGCTGTACCAGTCCTTGCTGCCGCCGACGCGATCGGCCGACATGCCGCCGATCACCGGGATCGCGCGGCCGAGCCGGGTGTTCAGGGCATCGAGCACCATGCGGGCGTTGCTGGTCAGGCCGTCGGGCAGCGTGATCGCGAGCTTCACGGGCTGGCTGAGCCGAGCACGCGCCATGCTCACGGCCTCGTCGGCCGCCCTTTCCGGCTCGGAACCCGCCTCACGCCCGATACCGGCCGCGAACTCGACCTCGTCGGAGCAGAACAGCGCCAGCGAGATGGCATCCTCGGTGAAGCCGAGGTCGCTCGACATCTCGCCGTCGGTGGTGCAGCCGACCAGCTGCAACTCGGGCCAAGCGTCCATAATCGCACCGAGCATCGCTTCCCGGTCGTACTCGGTGCCGGAGAAGAGCAGGCCGGCCTGAGGTATACGGTCACCGAGGGCGTTGCGGCAGGTCGCCAGCACCTCGTTGACCGCATCCGCCGTCTCGACCTCGTCGCTGTGGCCGACGATCACCTGGAACATGCTGACCCTCCTGGCAAAGCTGGACCGAGTCTAGACCAGATGGTTCCGACGGTTGGGCAGGATGCATTTGCCCGCAGGTCGGGCTGACGCCCGACCCACAACGGGCCCGCGTTCATAATGCCAACGCGGCCCGCGTGCCCTCGGCGATCGCGCGCTTGGCGTCGAGCTCGCCCGCCTCGTGGGCGCCACCGACCAGCACGGCTTCGACACCCCGGGCGACGAGTGCCGCGTGCACGGCCCGGTTCGGTTCCTGGCCGGCGCAGATCACCACGTGATCGACCTCGAGGGTGAGCGGCTGGCCGTCGACGAGCGCATGCAATCCCTGGTCGTCGATCCGCTGGTAATCGACCCCGGCGAGCATGTTCACCCCGCGTCGCGCGAGCTCGGTGCGATGGATCCACCCGGTCGACTTGCCAAGCCGCTTGCCCGGCTTCTCGGCCTTGCGCTGCAGCAGCCAGACCTCACGCGGCGAGGGCTCGGGGGTCGCGGCAATGCCCTCGACGCCGCCACGCGCCTCGAGCTCCGGATCGATACCCCAGGATGCCCAGAAGGCGTCGCCATCGAGCGACGTCGCCGGACCCGCATGGGTCAGCAGCTCGGCGACGTCGAACCCGATGCCGCCCGCACCGACGATCGCGACCCGGCGACCGATCCGGTCCGGATCACGGATCGCGTCGATGTAGCCGACGCACTTCGGGTGATCGATGCCGTCGATCGGAGGCACGCGTGGCGTGATGCCGGTCGCGACGATCACCGCGTCGAAACCGTGGCCGACGAGTTCGTCGGCCACGACCCAGTGACCGAGGCGCAGCTCGACGCGGTGCAGTTCGAGCTGGCGCGCGAAATAGCGCAGCGTCTCGCGGAACTCCTCCTTGCCGGGGATGCGCCGGGCGAGGTTGAACTGGCCGCCGATGGCGTCGGCCGCGTCGTACAGCGTCACCCGGTGGCCACGCGTGGCGGCCGTCACCGCCGCGGCCATGCCGGCCGGCCCGGCGCCGATCACCGCCACGCGCTTAGGGGTCGCCGCCGACCCGACCACCCATTCCGTCTCGTGGCAGGCGCGCGGGTTGACCAGGCAGCTCGCGAGCCGCCCGGTGAAGATGTGGTCGAGGCACGCCTGGTTGCAGGCGATGCAGGTGTTGATCTCATCGGCGCGCCCCTCGCGCGCCTTGACCACGAACTCGGGGTCGGCGAGGAACGGGCGCGCCATCGACACCATGTCGGCATCGCCGCGCGCGAGCACCGCCTCGGCGGTCTCCGGGGTGTTGATGCGGTTGGTGGTGATCAGCGGAATCGACACCGCGCCCACCAGCTTGGCGGTGACCCGTGTGAACGCGGCGCGCGGCACCATGGTCGCGATGGTCGGGATGCGCGCCTCGTGCCAGCCGACGCCGGTGTTGAGCAGCGTCACGCCGGCCGCCTCCAGCGCCTGGGCGAGCACCACCACCTCGTCCCAGCTGCTGCCGCCCTCGACGAGGTCGAGCATCGACAGGCGGAAAATCACGATGAAATCGTCGCCGACCTCGGCCCGCACCCGGCGCACCACCTCGAGCGGCAGGCGGATGCGGTTCTCGAACGGGCCACCCCACCGATCGGTGCGCCGGTTCACGCGCGGGGCGATGAACTGGTTCAGGAAGTAGCCCTCTGAGCCCATGATCTCGACGCCGTCGTAGCCGGCCAGGCGCGCCATGCGCGCGCAGTGGGCGAAGTCGGCGATCTGTTTCTCGATGCCGGTGTCGTCGAGTTCGTGCGGTGCGTGGCGGTTGATCGGCGAGCGGATCGGCGAGGCCGACACCGCGTGCTCGTGGTAGGCGTAGCGCCCAGTGTGCAGGATCTGCAGGCAGATGCGGCTGCCCGCGTCGTGCACCGCGTCGGTGATGGCCCGGTGACGCTCAGCCTCAGCCTCATTGTCGAACACCCCGTCGCCCTCGAAACCGGCGCTCTCTCGGTTCGGAAAGAAGCCCCCGGTGACCATCAGCCCGACGCCGCCACGGGCCCGTTCGGTGTAGAACGTCGCCATGCGCGCATGACCGTCTGCGAGCTCCTCCAGGCCGGTGTGCATCGATCCCATCAGGATGCGGTTGGGCAGTTCGACGAACCCGAGGTCGAGCGGACGAAAGAGGTGTGGATAGGGGGTCATGATCATCCTCGAGGGGCGCGAATCACATTGACGTTTACGTAAACGTTACCCTAACATCGGTGCGCCCACGAAACGGTCCAGCCATTCTCTAGGCGCCGGCGCCACCGCACAACCGCGCCGGATACCGGGATCGAAGACCCGATCGGGGTATACTTTCAGGATTGATGCGCTGCAGCATCCGCTGCGCGCGGTCGCATCCCGCCGCCTGGGGTCCCTGCGCGGGGGGCGAATCACGAACGTCACGGGACCACCATCCGAATCCAGCGAGGCAGCCATGTCCGACACCGCCACCCTCACATACGACGGCCAGAGCTACGCGTTCCCGGTCGTCACCGGCAGCGAGAACGAGAAGGGTCTCGACGTCGCGAAGCTGCGCGCGCAGAGCGGCCTGATCACCCTCGATCCCGGCTACGGCAACACCGGCAGCTGCACGAGCGCGATCACCTACATCGACGGTGATGCCGGCATCCTGCGCTACCGCGGTATTCCGATCGAGCAGTTCGCCAAGACCCCGAACTTCGGCGAGGTCGCCTGGCTGCTGATCTTCGGCCACCTGCCGACCCAGGACGAGTACGACGCCTTCTCGCGCTCGCTGACCGAGCATGCGTTCCTCGACGAGAGCATGAAGCACCACTTCGAGGGCTTCCCGCGCAGTGCAGCGCCGATGGCGATGATGTCGGCGATGATCAACGCGCTGTCGTGTTTCCACCCGGAATTCCACGAGATCGACGACGAGGTGACCATCCGCCGTGCCGCCGCGCGGCTGATCTCCAAGGTGCGCACCATCGCCGCCTACGCCTACCGCCAGTCGCAGGGTCTGCCTTACGTCTACCCCGACCCGAAGCTGCGCTACGTTTCGAACTTCCTGCACATGATGTTCTCGACGCCCTACGACCAGTTCATCTGCGACGAGATCGTGCGCGACGCACTGAACCTGATCCTGATCCTGCATGCCGACCACGAGCAGAACTGCTCGACCTCGACGGTGCGCATGGTCGGCTCGAGCCAGGCCAACCTGTTCGCCTCGTGCGCGGCCGGTGTCTGCGCGCTGTGGGGTCCGCTGCACGGCGGCGCCAACGTCGAGGTGCTGCGCATGCTCGAGACCATTCACTCGGGTGGCATGAGCGCCGACGACTACGTCAAGCTGGCCAAGGACAAGAACAGCGACGTGCGCCTGATGGGCTTCGGCCACCGGGTCTACAAGAACTTCGACCCGCGCGCCAAGATGCTTGGCGGCATCGCCGAGAAGCTGCTCGCCCAGCTCGGCGTCAACGACCCGCTGCTCGACATCGCGCGCCGTCTCGAGGAGATCGCGCTCGAAGACCCCTACTTCGTCGAGCGCCGCCTCTACCCGAACGTCGACTTCTACAGCGGCATCATCATGCGCGCGATCGGCATCCCCACCGACATGTTCACGGTGATGTTCTCGATCGGGCGCATGCCGGGCTGGATCGCCCACTGGTGGGAGCAGAAGCAGCAGGAAGGCGGCAAGATCGCGCGTCCACGCCAGATCTACACCGGCAACGGCCTGACCGACTACGTGCCGATCGAGCAGCGCTGAGGGCCGGCGCAACAGCGCTAAGGTTCAGCGCGGCGGGACGAGTTCGTCGTCGGCGACCGGGTTGCCGTTGGTAGGGCAGCAGCCGTCGGTGGAACAGGGCGTGGGGGCCGGCAGCGGAGCGTGGCCAATGCGCCGTGGCGCCTCGCCGGCCGTGCGCCAGTCGATCTCGACCGGCGCCACCTCGTCGGCGGGGAACGGCACCACGCGTGCCCGCTCCCCGTCGGTCTCGAGGACCTGGTAGGTCTCACCGTCGAGCAGCACCACGTCACCCGGCTGGAAGTTCGTTTGGGACATCGTCATCTCCGACCACCGGGTGGAGTATGCCACCGTGACCGTGTAGCGCATCCGGACCCCGTCGCACAAACCTTCTTCCTCGCGCAATGACCATGCAGGGAAAACACCAGAGTCCGGTCGTTTCCACCGCCTCCGGCCGGGTGCGCGGCCGCCGCGTCTCGGGCACGCTTTCGTTCCTCGGCCTGCCCTATGCCGCAGCGCCGACCGGCAGCGACCGCTGGGCGCCCCCGGCGGACCATGCAGGCTGGTCCGGGATCCGCGAGGCCAGCGCCCCGGGACCGATCGCGCCGCAGTCCCCCTCGCCGTTCGACGAACTGCTGTTCCCCGGGCGCAGCCTGCCCCAGGACGAGGCGTGTCTGACCCTGAACGTATGGACCCCGTCGCTCGAGGGGCGGCGTCCGGTGATGGTCTGGGTGCACGGCGGCGGCTTTACGATCGGGGCCGGGTCGCAACCGCTCTACGACGGTCGCCGCCTCGCGCTCGCCGGTGACGTCGTCGTCGTGACGCTCAACTACCGGCTCGGTGCGCTCGGTTTCCTGCGCCTCGAGGGCGTCACCGACGGACGACTCCCCGCGACCGGCAACGAGGGCCTGCGCGACGTGATCGCCGCGCTGGCCTGGGTGCGCGACCACGCCGGCGTGTTCGGGGGCGACCCCGGCAACGTCACGCTGTTCGGCGAGTCGGCCGGGGCGATGATCACCGGCACGCTGCTCGCGACGCCCGGGACCAACGGACTGTTCCACAAGGCGATCCTGCAGAGCGGCGCGGCGCACACCGCGGCAGGCGTCGACCACGCCGATCGCGTCGCCGATCGCTTCCTGGCACTGGCCGGCGTCCGCGGCGACGCACCCGATACTCTGTACGAGCTGACGAGCGAGCGGCTGATCAGCGCCCAGATGGCCCTGCTCTCCGAGGCGCCGCGCACCGGTCTCGGTCTGCTGCCCTTCAGGCCGGTGATCGACGGCGACCTGCTGCGTTGCCTGCCGATCGACGCGGTACGCGACGGCTCGGCAGACGCCAGGCCCCTGATCGCCGGCACCACGGCCGGTGAATGGACACTGTTCGCAAGCCTGAA
>CBDTVS010000030.1:0-10168 GCA_965364245.1 uncultured Gammaproteobacteria bacterium
GACCCAGAAGCGCCGGCGCTCGAAGGGGTAGGTCGGCAACGCCAGGCGACGCCGAATGGCCTCTCGCCGAACCGGGCGCGGCGGTCTTCGTCATGGACCTGGTGCGCCCGGAAAGCGAGGCGGAGCTCGAGCGGCTGGTCGCGACCTACGCCGCCGACGAGCCGGAACTCCTGCAGCGCGACTTCCGCGCCTCGCTGCATGCCGCGTTCACCGCCGAGGAGGTCGAGGCGCAGCTCCGCGACGCCGAACTCGACTGGCTCGACGTGGTCGTCGTCAGCGACCGCCACCTGGTGGTCAGTGGCCAGCGACCCGGCTGACGGCAGCGGCTTGCAACCCACCCCGGGCGCCCTTACCTTGCCCTGATGGCGCTCCGCTTCAGCAAGATGCACGGGCTCGGCAACGACTTCGTCGTGATCGACGGCGTGCGCCAGCAGGTCACGCTCGACGCGGCCACGGTGCGCCGCCTGGCCGACCGCCATACCGGCATCGGTTGTGACCAGCTGCTGCTGGTCGAGCCGCCTCCCGACGCGTCGGTCGATTTCCGCTACCGTATCTTCAACGCCGACGGCGGCGAAGTGGAGCAGTGCGGCAACGGCGCGCGCTGTTTCGCACGCTTCGTCCACGACCAGGGTCTCTGCGACAAGATGACGCTGCGCGTCGCGACGCGGGCCGGGGTGCTGGAGTTGCGCCACGAGGCCGACGGCCAGGTCACGGTCGACATGGGCGTACCCGAATTCGAACCGGCACGCATCCCGTTCACGGCCGCGGCGCGCGCGACCACCTACCGTCTCGACACCGAACTCGGCGAAGTCAGCTTCGGTGCCGTCGCGCTGGGCAACCCGCACGCGGTGCTCCAGGTCGACGATCCGGACCACGCACCGGTCGCGACGCTCGGCCCGCTGCTCGAGTCGCATCCCGATTTCCCACGCCGGGTCAACGTCGGCTTCCTCGGCGTCGTGGACCGTGGCCACGTACGTCTGCGGGTGTTCGAGCGCGGAGTCGGCGAGACCCGCGCCTGCGGCAGCGGCGCCTGTGCGGCGGTCGTGGTGGGGCGCCAGCAGGGTCTGCTCGACGCCCGCGTCGCGGTCGACCTGGCCGGCGGAAGACTTGTGATAAGCTGGCTTGGCGAAGGTGAGCCGGTGCTGATGACCGGCCCAGCAACCCACGTTTTCGAGGGTGAAATCGAGCCATGAGCGAAGCGCAAGCCGGCAGCCCTCTCAGCGCCGAGGCCGTCGCCGCCTACCTGGCCGAGCATCCGGATTTCCTGCACGACCACCCTGAGCTGCTGGCCGAGCTGCTGATTCCCCACGCCACCGGCACCGCGGTATCGCTGATCGAGCGCCAGGTCCAGCTGCTGCGCGACAAGCACTCCACCGCCCAGCGCCAGCTGCAACAGTTGCTCGAGGTGGCGCGCGACAACGACCGGCTCGCCGAGCGCATGCACCTGCTCGCCCTCGCGCTGCTCGACTGCACGACCCTGGCCGACGTCATCGGCGCCGTCGATGCCAAGCTGAGCGGCGCGTTCGAGGCCGACCGCGTCGCGCTGCTGCTGTTCGACGACCGCGTCAGCGGGCCCACCCTGGAACACGCCCGCTGGCTCAGCGCGCGCAGCCCGGAGCTCGCCGAGTTCGACAACATCCTCAACAGCCGCAAGCCGATCTGCGGGCGGCTGACCACGGCGCAGCTCGACTGCCTGTTCGGGCCCGACCCGGCCGCGGTCGGCTCGGCGGTCGTCATCCCGCTCGCTGAAACCGAGCCGTTCGGCCTGTTGGGCATCGGCAGCCGCGACCCCGAGCGCTTCCAGCACGGCATGGGCACCAGTTTCCTGCAGCAGCTCGGCCAGCTGATCAGTCACGCACTCGGTCGCCACCTGCAGCACGCCGAGCCGCCGCAAGCCGGGCGCGAGGCCGACTAACCCCGCCGATGGAGGCCTCCGAGCAGGCCTGGCTGGCGCGCTTCCTGGACTATCTCCACAGCGAACGGCGCCTGTCGCCGCGCACCCTCGACGCCTACCGGCGCGACCTCGACACGCTGTGTGCCTTCTGCGACGCGCAGGGGGTCACGCGCTGGACCGACCTCGATGCTCACCGGGTGCGCGCCTTCGTCGCCGCGCGGCACCGCGCCGGGCTCGCGGGTCGCAGCCTGCAGCGCGCGCTGTCATCGGTGCGCGCGCTCTACCGTTACCTGCTGCGCGAGGGCCATGCCGACCACGACCCGGCCGCCGACGTGCGGGCGCCGCGTAGCGCGAAACGGCTGCCGACCACGCTCGACGTCGAGCAGGTCGGGCGGCTGGTGAGCTTCCCCGGCGACACGCCACTCGACCGCCGCGACCGGGCGATCTTCGAGCTCGGGTACTCGTCCGGACTGCGCCTGGCCGAACTGGTCGGACTCGATTGCGACGACCTCGACCTGCGCGATGCCACGGTGCGCGTCACCGGCAAGGGGGCCAAGAGCCGCATCGTGCCGGTCGGCCGGCTGGCGATCGAGGCGCTCGGCGCGTGGCTCGCGGTGCGCAGCGAACTCGCCACCCCGGAACAGCGCGCCCTGTTCGTCGCCCGCGGCGGGCGGCGGCTCGCACCGCGCAGCATCCAGGACCGGCTGCAGCGGCACGCCCGGAACCAGGGGCTCGACCGGCCGGTCCACCCGCACATGCTGCGCCACTCCTTCGCCAGCCACCTGCTGGAGTCGAGCGGCGACCTGCGCGCGGTGCAGGAGCTGCTCGGCCACGCCAACATCTCGACCACCCAGGTCTACACCCACCTCGACTACCAGCACCTGGCGAAGGTCTACGACGCGGCCCACCCGCGGGCGCGCAAGAAGAGGGACGGGGAGACGGGTTGAACCCGGCGCGAGGCCGGCGTCAGGGCGCGGGGCGCGGCCCACTGCCCGCGGCTGGTAGCGCGCTGACGCGCACCCGGCCCGCGTCGGCACGCCGCGCGATCAGCTCGGCGACCGGGACCAGTTCGACGCCCAGGGTGTCGAGCGTGGGCAGGATCTCGCCCAGCACCGCGAGGGTCTGCGGGTGCGGGTGGCCGATCGCCAGCGCGCTGCCCTTGGCCCGCGCCTCCTCGACCAGGCCCAGCAGCTCGCCGCGGATCGCGTCGCGGGACACGACGTTGTCGAGAAAGCGGTCGCGCTCGGCGCGGCGCAGCCCGAAATCGCCGGCGACCTGGAACGCGACGGTTTCATGGGTGGTGCGGCTGTCGACGTAATAGAGCCCACCGTAGGCCTTCAGCGCCGCCATCACCCAGCGCATCGCCTCGGGCTGGCGTGTCAGGTGACTGCCCATGTGGTTGTTGACGCCGCTGACGCCGGGCACGCT
Source organism: uncultured Gammaproteobacteria bacterium (assembly GCA_965364245.1). Lineage (GTDB taxonomy): Bacteria > Pseudomonadota > Gammaproteobacteria > QNFN01 > QNFN01 > QNFN01. The sequence goes on from CBDTVS010000030.1 coordinate 3,323, forward strand.
GGCCAGCCCCTCGAACAGGGTCTGCAGGAAGCTGGCGCGGTCGAGGTCGGAGGTCAGCATGCCGGGGTGCGCGTGCCGCTGACCGAGCGCCTGCATCGGCAGGTGCAGCAGCACCTCGTGGCCCCGCTCGGCGCCGGCGCGCGCGAGCGCTGCGCCGTGCGGCGTGTGCGGCAGGATCGACAGCGCGACCGCGGGCGGCAACCCGAGCACGGCGCGGTCGGCGACGCGGTCGCCGAGATCGTCGATGATGATGCTGACGGCCGGCGGACGGGCCGCGGCCAGGGGCGCGAAGAGAACGGCGGCGAGGAGCAGCAGCGCCGCCGCCCGTTCAGCCACCGGTGCGATCTTTCTGCAGCAGGTGCAGCCCCTTGAGCAGGTTCAGCGCCTCGTTGAGCGGATAATCGTCGACGATCTCCGGCGCGCCGGCGACGGGTTTCGCCTTCGGCGCCTCGTCGCCGTTGCCGTTCTCGAGGTGGCGACTCAGGTCCGCCTCCTTGACGCGCCCGAAGTCGTGACCCTCCACCGCGGCGAGACGTACCCGGCCGAGCGCGATGTCCGGCACGATGCCTTCGGCCTGGATCGAGCGTCCATTCGGCGTGTAGTAGCGCGCGGTGGTCAGCTTCAGCGCGGTCTCCTCGCCGATCGGCATGATGGTCTGCACCGAGCCCTTGCCGAAGGTCGCCTCGCCGAGGATCAGCCCGCGCTTGTGGTCCTGCAGCGCGCCGGCGACGATCTCCGAGGCCGAGGCCGAGCCGCCGTTGACCAGCACCACCAGCGGCGCACCGTCGAGCACGTCACCCTCGGCGGCGCTGAAGCTGAGCTTGGAGTCGGCGATACGCCCCTCGGTGTAGACGATCAGGCCCTCGTCGAGGAACGCGTCGCTGACCTCGACCGCGCCGTTGAGGACGCCGCCGGGATTGTTGCGCAGGTCGAGCACGAGCCCTTTCAGGCCGCCGTCGGCCTCGCCCTTGAGCTTCTCGATCGCCTCGATCATGTTCTCGCCGGTGCGCGCCCGGAACTGGCTGAGTCGCACGTAGCCGTAGCCCGGCTCGAGCATGCGGCTGCGTACGCTCTTGACGCTGATGATGGCGCGCGTGACGGTGATCTTCAGCGGCTGGTCCTGACCCTCGCGCACGATGGTCAGGACGATGTCCTCGCCCGGTTCGCCGCGCATCAGCTTGACCGCCTCGTTGAGGGTCAGCCCCTTCACCGGGGTGTCGTCGAGGCGAATGATCAGGTCGCCTGCCTGGATGCCCGCGGCCTGCGCCGGGGTGTCGTCGATCGGTGCGATCACCTTGATGAAGCCGTCCTCCATGCCGACCTCGATGCCGAGTCCGCCGAACTGGCCGGTGGTGCCGATGCGGATCTCCTTGAAGCTCTCGGCATCGAGGAACGAGGAGTGCGGATCGAGTCCGGCGAGCATGCCCTGGATGGCGTAGTTGAGCAGTTCGTCGTCGCTGACGTCGACCACGTAGTCCTGCTTGATGCGGCCGAACACCTCCGTGAACAGGCGCAGCTGGCGCAGCGGCAACTCGGCGCGTGCCGGCGCCTCCTGAGCCTGCGACGCGGCCTCGGGAGCAGGGGATTGCTGAGCGCCTGCCTGCAGCGGGCCGAGCAACAGCACGGCGGCTAACAGCAGGACGACGACGAGAGGTCGCGAGGATTTCATCGACTGGCTCCTGGCGGCGGTACCTGCCGCCGCTGATTGCGAAGATAGACCACGCCGGGGGTTGGGCGAAAGCTTCGCCCCGTTCAGCCGGTGCGGCGCTGCGGGTCGGCGCGACACCAGCGCTTGGGGTTGACCGGGCGCCCGCGGTGGCGGATTTCGAAGTAGAGGCCGGCCTGCGCGTTACCACCGCTGCGGCCGACCGAGGCGATCACTTCACCCTCTTCGACCCAGTCACCGACCTCCTTGTTCAATGCCTGGTTGTAACCGTAGAGCGTCATGTAGCCGTCGCCGTGATCGAGGATCATCAGCAGGCCGTAGCCGCGCAACCAGTCGGCGAACGCCACGCGACCGTGCGACACCGCGCGCACGTCGCCACCCTCGCCCGCATCGATGACGACCCCCTGGGAGCGCACCCCGCCGACCCCGCGTGCCTGGCCGTAGCCGAGGCTGAAGCGACCCGCCGCCGGCCACGCCAGGCGCCCGCGCTGCTTGCCGAACGGGACGCGTTCCACCTCGACCGCGGGCAGCTCGTCGAGCGCCTCCTGCAACGAGTCGAGGAGCTTGGCCAGGCGCGCCTCGTCGGCGCGCCGGCGTGCCAGCTCGCGGTCCTGGTCCTGGATGCGCGAGGCGAGCTGTTCGAGCAGCTCGGCGCGGGAGCGGCGCTCGCGCTCGAGGGCGGCGGCACTCTCGCGGTGGCGTTCGTGCAGCGCATCGAGCCGCTCCCGCTCGGCGCGCACTTCCCCCTCGACCTGCTGCAGGCGATCGAGGGCCTTCTCGATCGCCTCGATGCGCGCCAGGCGCGCGCGGTTGAAATAACCGTAGTAGCCGAGCACCCGGCCGAGTCGCGCAGGATCCTCCTGGTTGAGTACGATCTTGAGCTGCTCCTGGCGGCCCATCGCGTAGGCGGCACGCACCTGTGCAGCGAGCTGACGCTGCTGGCCCGCGATGGCGCGAGCCTGCGCGGCGCGCTCGCGCTCGAGCCCGGCCAGCCGCTCCTGGTGACGCTCGAGGTCGCGCTCGATGCGGCTGCGGTCACGGGTCAGGTTGCCGATCTGGACCTCGGTCGCGCGCAGCCGTTCGCGCTCGCGGTCCTGTTCGCCGCGGGTCGCGTCGAGCTCGCTCTGCAGCGCCTTGATGCGTCCACGCAACGCCTCGAGCTCCTCGGGCGAGGGTGCCGGGGCGGCGGCCAGGGCGCCGGAGAGCATGGCGACCAGCAACAGCAGGCCACGTGCGAGTCGCGGCTTGCGGCTGGGCGGAACGGGGGATTGGGGCATCGGCATGGCGCTGTCGCGACGATTATACGCAGCCCCCGGACGACCGTGTCTCAAAGTATTAATGTATAATTCATTAGTAATGGAATGCTCCGGGCGGAGCTGGGGGAACGGCCATGAAAGTCGGCGACGAAATGGTGATCACCAAGGACGAGGACATCGAGCGGACCTCGCGCTCGCTCAAGGCGATGTCTCACCCGCTACGCCTCAAGATCCTCTGCACCCTCGGCGACGAGGAGATCAGCGTGCAGGAGATCGCGGAGTACGTCGGCACCTCGCAGAGCAACATCTCCCAGCACCTGGCAATCCTGCGCGACAAGGGCATCCTGACCTCGCGCAAGGAGGCCAACCGCGTCTACTACCGGGTTGGCGACAACCGCACCCTGCGCCTGCTGGGTATGATGCGCGAAGTCTTCTGTAACCGGAGCTGACCCCCCCAACCCGCCGGATCCGCGGCGTCCCCGCCAGGCGGCGGCGCGCGGAACGGTCTCATGGCAGACTCGCATCCCATGGAGCAATACCTCGAATTCCTCGGCAACCACCCCTACCTGCACATGGCACTGGCGGTGGTGATCGGCATGATCATCTGGAGCTATGTCGGCAACCGCTTCGCCGGCTACCAGCGTATCGACCCCCAGGCCGCGGTGCCGCTGCTCAACAAGCAGGGCGCGCTGATGCTCGACGTGCGCGAGACCAAGGAGTTCAAGGAGGGCCACGTGGTCGGCGCGGTACACATCCCGCTCAGCACGCTGGCCAAGCGCCACGTCGAGCTCAACAAGCACCGCGAGAAGCCGATCATCGTCACCTGCCGCGCGGGAACGCGCGCCGGACCGGCGTGCAGCACGCTGAGCAAGGCCGGCTTCGAGAAGGTCTACCTGATGAGCGGCGGCATGCTGGCCTGGGAGAGCGCAAACCTGCCGATCACGCGCAAGAAGTAAGCCCCATGCCGGAGATCGTCATCTACACCTCGCAGACCTGCGGCTACTGCCAGCGTGCCAAGCGCCTGCTCGAGCGCAAGGGCGTGAGTTACGACGAGATCCGCGTCGACGTCGATCCCGACCGCTGGCGCGAGATGAGTTCCCGCAGTGGCCGCGATACGGTACCCCAGCTGTTCGTCGGTGAACGCCATGTCGGCGGCTTCGACGACATGGTCGAACTCGACCTCGACGGCGAACTCGACGCACTGCTCGGACTCGACTGAACCCACCCGCGGCACGTGCCGCAGCACTGACAGGACACCCCATGGCGACCGAATCGGCACCCGCAACCGACGCACCCGCGCAGCAATTCAGCATCCAGAAGCTCTACCTGCGCGACGTCTCGTTCGAGAACCCGAACAGCCCGCAGGTCTACAGCGGCAACAGCTGGGACCCGAAGATGGAAATGGGCATCGAATCGACAAGCCGACGCATCGGCGACGAGCAGTTCGAGGTGGTGCTCAAGGTGACCGTCGAGGCCAAGATCGAGGACACCACCGCCTACCTGATCGAGGTGCACCAGGCCGGCATCTTCAATGCGCGCGGTTTCGACGAGGCCGCGCTCGGCCCGCTACTCGGCAGCTTCTGCCCGAACATCCTCTACCCGTTCGCGCGCGAGGAGGTCTCCAGCCTGGCCATCAAGGGCGGCTTCCCGCAGCTGCTGCTCGAGCCGATCAACTTCGACGCCCTGTACGCACAGCACCAGCAGGGCCAGGCACCGACCGCCAACGCCTGATGGCCGCGCGACGCGCGCCTATCGCCGTGCTCGGCGCCGGGTCCTGGGGCACGGCCCTGGCGATCCAGCTGGCACGCAACGGCAATCCAACCCGCCTGTGGGGCCACGCTGCGGACGAGATCGCGCCGCTGACGACCGAGCGCGTCAACCGCCGTTACCTCCCCGACGCGCCGTTCCCCGATGGCCTCACGGCCACCGCGGACCTCGCCGAAGCGACCGCCGGGGTGCGCGACGTGCTGCTGGTGGTGCCAAGCCACGCCTTCGCCGAGACCCTCGACCGGCTCTCCGGCCTGCTGCCGGCGAACGCCCGCCTCGCCTGGGCGACCAAGGGCCTGGAGCCCGACAGCGGTCGCCTGCTCAGCGAACTGGCCAGCGGGCGCCTGCCTGGCCTCACCGCGCTGGCGGTGCTCTCCGGCCCGACCTTCGCGCGCGAGGTGGCGGCCGGGTTGCCGACCGCGATCACCGTCGCCGCGAACCGCAAGGCCTTCGCCGACGCGCTCAGCCGCCGCCTGCACGCCGAAACGTTCCGCACCTACACCAGCCGCGACCTGGTCGGCGTGCAGCTCGGCGGCGCGGTCAAGAACGTGCTGGCGATCGCCGCCGGCATCGCCGACGGGCTCGGTTTCGGCGCCAACGCGCGCGCCGCGCTGATCACCCGTGGCCTGGCCGAGATGCTGCGCCTCGGTCGCGCGCTGGGCGCCCGTCGCGACACCTTCATGGGCCTGGCCGGCCTCGGCGACCTGGTGCTGACCTGCACCGACGACCAGTCGCGCAACCGGCGCTTCGGCCTCGCGCTCGGGCGCGGCACGCCGGCCGCGCAGGCGCTCGCAGAGATCGGCCAGGTGGTCGAGGGACGCGGCACCGCACGCGAAGTGCGCCGCCTGGCGCACCGCCACGCGGTCGAGATGCCGATCGTCGAGCAGACCTACCGCGTGCTGTGGGAGGCGCTGCCACCGCGCGCGGCGGTCCATGCGCTGCTGGCGCGCACACCGAAGGCCGAGACCACCTAGACCGCGCCGGCGAAACCGTGCTGGCGCCACGCCTCGTAGAGCACCACCGCCACCGCGTTGGAGAGGTTCAGGCTGCGGCTGCCGGGCACCATCGGGATGCGCAGGCGCTGCGCCTCGGGCAGGGTTTCGAGCAGTTGGGCCGGCAGGCCGCGCGACTCCGGCCCGAACAGCAGCGCGTCGCCGGCGGCGTAGCGCGCCTGCTGGTAGGGGCTCACGCCGCGCGTGGTCAACGCCAGCAAGCGTGCCGGCGCGATCGTCGCGACGAAGGCCTCGAGGTCGGCATGCTCGCGCACCGACGCCCACTCGCGGTAGTCGAGCCCGGCGCGCCTGAGCTGGCGGTCCTCCATCGTAAAACCGAGCGGGTGGACCAGGTGCAGGCCTGCCCCGGCATTGGCGCACAGGCGTATGATGTTGCCCGTGTTCGGGGGGATTTCGGGCTCGAAGAGGACCACGTGGAACATCGGCTGGACCAGGCGGGGAAACGATGAGCGGTGCACCGGAGACACCCTCTCTCGAGGTCGACCTGGCGGGCGTGCGCCTCGCCACGCCGCTGGTGCTGCTCTCCGGCTGCGTCGGTTTCGGCGAGGAGTATACGCGCGTGGCCGGCTTCTCGAACCGCGATGCCGGCGCGATCTGCCTCAAGGGCACCACCCTCGAGCCACGTCTCGGCAACCGTCCGCACCGGGTCTACGAGACCCCGGACGGCATGCTCAACGCCATCGGCCTACAGAACCCGGGGGCGCGCCACGTCGTCGACACCATCCTGCCGCAACTCGATTTCGACGAGACGCGCTTCATCGCCAACGTCTCCGGCAGCACGGTCGAGGAGTACGCCGAGGTCACGCGCATCTTCGACGACTCGCCGATCGACGCCATCGAGATCAACATCTCCTGCCCGAACGTCAAGGCGGGCGGCGTGGCGTTCGGCAACGACCCCGAGATGTCCGCGCGAGTGGTCGCGGCATGCCGGGCGGCAACGTCGAAACCGCTGATCACCAAGCTCTCGCCCAACCAGACCGACATCGGCGACAACGCGCGCCGCTGCATCGACGCCGGCACCGACGCCTTCGCGGTGATCAACACGCTGATGGGCATGGCCGTCGACGTCGAGTCACGCACCCCGGTGATCGGCAACAACCAGGGCGGCCTTTCGGGGCCGGCGATCAAGCCGATCGCGCTGCTC
>CBDTVS010000031.1:0-9944 GCA_965364245.1 uncultured Gammaproteobacteria bacterium
GCACCTGAGCGCTGCCCGATGTGCGTTCGGCGTGGGTGCGGTAGGCCGTGGTCAAAAAAATCCTGCCGCGTACGCGGGTGCTTGCGCACCGCACGTACGCGGCAGGTCAGTGCCGACTTCCCGGTCGGCGCCCGTCACGGCCTCCACAAAACCTTGCAACCATCCGGCGGTGCATCCGCGGCACCATCGGGGTCGTGCCAACACCGCGGCCTCGCGCGCGGTGTCCGGCCTCATCCGCACTTCGAATCCCCACAGCTCAGGCAGGTCATGCAGCCGTCCATCTGCACGACGGCCTTGGTGCTGCACTTGGCGCAGAGCTGGGCGCCGTCGGGGAACCCCGAGTCAGGCGCCGTGCTCTGGTGCGCCGCCTCGTACTGGCTACGCTTCTCGGCGATGAGATCCTGCTGGTGCTGATCGAGCTGCGGCGCATCGAGCAGTCCGATGGCGCGCAGGTGGTTCTCGATGGCATCGCCGATCTCGGCGACCAGCGACGGCATGTACTTGCCGCCCTTCTTGAAGTAGCCGCCGCGCGGGTCGAACACCGCCTTGAGCTCCTCGACCAGGAAGGTGACGTCGCCGCCCTTGCGGAACACCGCCGAGATGATGCGGGTCAGCGCCACGATCCACTGGAAGTGGTCCATGTTCTTCGAGTTGATGAAGATCTCGAAGGGGCGGCGCAGCTCGTGCTCGGTGCCCTCGTTGAGGATGATGTCGTTGATGGTCAGGTAGAGCGCGTGCTCGGAGAGCGGCGTCTTGACCTTGTAGGTCGAGCCGCGCAGCGTCTCCGGCCGCTCGACCTTCTCGTGCATCTGGATGACCTGCGCGGCCGCGCGCTCGGTCTTCTGGGTCTCGTTTGCGGCCTTGCCGGCCCTGTCGTCAACCACCTCGTAGTCGACGATCTGCTTCTCGATCTTGATGCTCATGTCTGTTGATCCTGCGGCTGACGGCGTCAGAACTTGCCGTAGTAGCCCTCCTTGAGGGCGTCGTAGAGGTTGGCGGCGGTGTGCTTCTCGCCGTCGTACTCGATCTCCTCGTTGCCCTTGACCTCGACCACGGCGCCGTCGTCGAGTACGAAGCGGTAGGTGGTGCTGGCCAGATCCTTCTCCTTGACCAGCACGCCCTGGAACGCGGCCGGGTTGAAGCGGAAGGTGGTGCACCCCTTGAGACCCTGCTCGTAGGCGTAGAAGTAGATCTCCTTGAACTCCTCGTAGGCGAAGTCGGTCGGCACGTTGGCGGTCTTGGAGATCGACGAGTCGATCCACTTCTGTGCCGCGGCCTGCACGTCGACGTGCTGGCGCGGCGCGATGTCGTCGGCCGACACGAAGTAGTCGGGCAGCGCGTCTTCGGCACTGGCGTCATGGTCGACCAGCGCGCGGTAGGCGAGCAGCTCGTAGGAGAAGACGTCAACCTTCTCCTTGCTCTTCTTGCCCTCGCGGATCACGTTGCGCGCGTACTGGTGCGCGAAGCTCGGCTCGATGCCGTTCGACGCGTTGTTGGCCAGCGACAGCGAGATGGTCCCGGTCGGCGCGATCGAGCTGTGGTGGGTGAAGCGGGCACCGACCTCGGCGAGGCGCTCGACCAGCTCGGGGGCCACGCTGCCGATGCGCTGCATGTAGCGGCTGTAGCGGGCATGCAGCACGCGCCCCTTGAGCTTGTCACCGACCTTGAACCCGTCGTCGGCCATCTCCGGGCGCTTGCGCAGCATCTCGGCGGTGACCTCGAACTCCTCGTCCATGATCGGCGCCGGCCCCTTCTCCTCGGCGAGTTCGAGCGCGGTCTGCCAGCCGACCAGCGCCATCTCGCGCGTGACCCGTTCGGTGAACTCGAGGGACTTCGCATCGCCGTACTGCATGCGCAGCATCGCCAGCGTCGAGCCGAGGCCGAGGTAGCCCATGCCGTGGCGCCGCTTGCGCTCGATCTCGCGGCGCTGCCCCTCGAGCGGCAGGCCGTTGATCTCGACCACGTTGTCGAGCATGCGCGTGAACGCGGCAACGACGTCAGCGAAGGTCTCCCAGTCGAAACGCGCATTCTCGGTGAACGGGTCGCGCACGAAACGGGTCAGGTTGATCGAGCCGAGCAGGCACGAGCCGTACGGCGGCAGGCCCTGCTCGCCGCACGGGTTGGTCGCGCGGATGTTCTCGCAGAACCAGTTGTTGTTCATCTCGTTGTAGGCGTCGATCAGGATGAACCCCGGCTCGGCGTAGTCGTAGGTCGAGGTCATGATCAGGTCCCACAGGCGACGCGCGCGCAGCCGCCGGTAGACCTTGCACGCGACCTGGCCGCTGGGGTCGGTCACGTAGCCCTGCTTGACCGGCCAGTCGCGCCACACCACCTGCTCGGCGTCGTCGAGGTCGATGCCGTCGACGTCGGCCTCCTGGCGCGAGATCGGGAACGCCAGCGCCCACATGGCGTCGTCGCGCACCGCCTCCATGAACTCGCTGGTGACCAGCAGCGACAGGTTGAACTGGCGCAGACGGCCGTCCTCGCGCTTGGCGCGGATGAAGTCGACGACGTCGGGGTGACCGACGTCGAACGTCGCCATCTGCGCACCGCGGCGGCCACCGGCAGAGGAGACCGTGAAGCACATCTTGTCGTAGATATCCATGAACGACAGCGGCCCGGAGGTGTAGGCCCCGGCCCCGGCGACGAACGCGCCCTTCGGACGCAGCGTCGAGAACTCGTAGCCGATGCCGCAGCCGGCGCGCAGCGTCAGCCCCGCCTCGTGTACCTTGGCGAGGATGTCGTCCATGGAGTCGCGCACGGTCCCGGACACGGTGCAGTTGATCGTCGAGGTCGCCGGCTTGTGCTGCTGGGCACCGGCGTTGGAGACGATGCGCCCCGCCGGGATCGCGCCGTGGCGCAGCGCCCAGACGAAGCGCTCGTACCAGCTCTCGCGCAGTTCCGGGGTCGCCTCGACATCGGCCAGGGCACGGGCCACGCGGCGGTAGGTGTCATCGACGGACTGGTCGACGACGGCCCCGCCCTTGCTCTTGAGGCGGTACTTCTTGTCCCAGATATCGAACGAGGCCTCCTGCAGCGGAATCTCTGCCTCGTCTGCGGATACAACTTTCAGGCGCGCCGGCTTCATGTCAGAAATATTCCCCCAGGTGATTGATCTGATTATAGGTTTCGAGCCGTTGTGGCCCGGGGCAATTCTTAACACAAGATGTTGTGTTGCCGTGACGCAGGTTAGGCCCCTCGCGCGCGCCTTGTCAAGACCAATATCGACATCAAATAATCATGAATATCATGAAGTTATGAAATACTCTTGGAATTCATCAAGATACGCAAATGATTTTGCAATGCAGCACAGAAACACAATATCTTGTGTCTCGCCCACGCTCACTTGCCCCAAGATAGGGCGGCAGGTCGGAGGGAAAACGCAGGTGCTTGAAAAGACACGCTACGGACCCCATTCCGGAGGGGTACTTCACAAGAACCGAACGCAGCCGCGATGTCGGACGGGCCGGACATGCATTATTACAGTCACAGGGGAGGCACCATGACCGGAACCGGGCACACCACGGCACGCATCGTCCGCCTGCTGTCGCTGCTCCTGCTGGTGGCCGCCCCGCCCGCATGGTCCGCCCTGCCCGCCGAGGTCGACGGTCGGCCGCTGCCGACCCTGGCGCCGATGCTCGAGCGTGTCACCCCGGCGGTGGTCAACATCGCCACCCGTGGCCGGGTCCAGGTACGCGAGAACCCGCTGCTCAGCGACCCCTTCTTCCGCCGCTTCTTCGACCTGCCCGCCCCCCGTCGCGAGCGCCCGACCCAGAGCCTCGGATCCGGGGTGATCGTCGACGCCGCACAGGGCTACGTGGTCACCAACCATCACGTGATCGCCAAGGCCCAGGAGATCAGCGTCACGCTGCGCGATGGCCGCGCGTTGCCGGCCACGCTGGTCGGCGCCGACCCCGAGGCCGACATCGCGGTGATCCAGGTCGAGGCCGCGGAGCTCGGCGAGCTGCCACTGGCCGACTCCGACACCCTGCGTGTCGGGGACTTCGTCGTCGCGATCGGCAACCCGTTCGGCCTCGGGCAGACGGTCACCTCCGGCATCGTCAGCGCCCTGGGGCGCAGCGGTCTCGGCATCGAGGGCTACGAGGATTTCATCCAGACCGACGCATCGATCAACCCGGGCAACTCGGGCGGCGCGCTGGTCAACCTGCGTGGCGAGCTGGTCGGCATCAACACCGCGATCCTGGCGCCGTCCGGCGGCAACGTCGGCATCGGCTTCGCGATCCCGGCCAACATGGTGCGCGAGCTGGTCGCCCAGCTGGTCGAACACGGCGAGGTGCGGCGCGGCCAGCTCGGCATCGTGCTGCAGGACCTGACCCCGCAGCTGGCCGAGGCCTTCGGCATCGCCAACGGCGCTGGCGCAGTGGTCTCCCAGGTGCTCGACGGCTCACCCGCAGAACGTGCCGGACTGCGTCCCGGTGACGTGATCGTCGAGGTCAACGGCAAACCCCTGCGCGGCGCCAGCCAGCTGCGCAACACCGTCGGTCTGCACCGCATCGGCGAGGTGATCCAGCTCGAGATCGTGCGCGACGGGTCCCCGCGCAGCCTGCGTCTCGAGGTCGCGGCGCCCACGACCACCCACCTCGACGGCGCCGAGGTCGACCCGCGCCTCGCGGGCGCCCGGTTCAGCGATCTCGATCCCGCCCACCCGCTCTACGGGCGCATCACTGGGGTGCTGGTCAGCGCCCTCGAGCGCGGCAGCCCGGCATGGCGCAGCGGCGTGCGCGAGGGCGACATCGTGCTGTCGCTGAACCGCCGCCCGGTCGCCACCACCGCCGAGCTCGCCGGGATCGACTCCGGCGGGGGCCAGCTGCTGCTCAACCTGCAGCGCGGCCGCAGCGCCCTGTTCATCCTGGTCCGCTGAACAACCTTCATCCCTGACGCCTGACCGGCGACCTGATCCAGGTCAACATGGCCTGCGCCAAGGGCTTGACCTACTGTTTTAGTCGGATTTAAATATAGAACCAGTTAATATGCTTATTAACTGAAATAGTCCACACCGAACGAGGAGATCCCCATGAGCTTCATCCCCGGCTTTCCGGCGAACGGCGTGATCACCGTCAACCGCGTCATCCTCAAGCCCGAGTACAGCGTCGACGACCTCGAGGAGCGGGTTGCCGTGTTGTGCGAGAACGTCAAGACCTACCACTCCGACACCGGCTTCGTGGGCGGCTTCGTCTGCCTCAACAGCGGCGCGGTCTCCAACGAGGGCTCGACCGTGGGCCAGGCGGTGGCGAGCCCCCTCAAGGGACGCGAGGCGCTGGTCGTCACCTTCTGGAACAGCCTCGAGGAACACGAGGCCTCGCATCGCTCGCCGACCTTCCAGCCGCTGTTCAGCGAGGTGCTCGAGCTGTGCGAGAACGGCAACGAGGAAGTCGCCTACGACCTGCTCTGGTCGGGTGCCGCCTACACCCCGGAACAGGCGCGCGCGGCACGCGAGGCGAAGGCACGCTACGCCGCCTAGAGGCGACTTCGCGCAGCGCCACGAACCCCGCCCGATGGCGGGGTTCGTGCTTCAGGCGGATCACTAGAGGTCGTCGAGCAGCTTGCGCAGGCGCCGTTGCAGGCGCACCGGCGCGTTCTCCTCGGCGCTGTTGCGGATCAGCCGCCCGAGGGCGGTCTCGAGCTCGATGCGCGAATAACAGGCGGCGCAGTGCTCGAGGTGGTGCTCGAACTTCGCGACCGTCTCGGGGTCGGTCAGCTCGCCGTCGAGGTAGGCGTAGAGATCGTTGATCGCCTCGATGCAGCCGATGTCGTCGATATCGTGGTTGTCGCTGCCAGCGCTCATGTCGTACCTGCCTCGCGTCGCTCTTCGTCGATCAGTCCCGCGTCGCGGGCGTGTTCCCACAGCGCCTTCTGCAGCAGGGTACGCCCACGCTTCATGCGCGAACGCACCGTGCCCGGAGGCACCCCCAGGACTTCCGCGGCCTCGTCGTAGCTCAGCCCCTCGACGTTGACCAGCACCACGGTGACCCGGAACGCCTCGGGCAACCGTTCGATGGCGGCGACGATGTCGGCCGCCATCAGCCGGTTGGCGAGTTCGCGCTCGGGATTGCCCCACCAGCCGAGGAAGTCGTCCGGCAGGCGGATCAGCAACTCCGTCAGGTCGTCCTCGTCGTCGCCCCCGAGCTCATCGTAACCGTACTGGATCGGGCGCACCGCCTTCTTCCGATAGTCGCTGATGTAGCAGTTGTTGAGGATGCGGAACAGCCACGGCCTGAAACGCGAGCGCTCCTTGAGGGAGTCGAGCGAGGCCCACGCCTTGGCGACGGACTCGGCGACCAGGTCCTCGGCGTCGGCCCCGTTGCGCGTGAGCCGGTAGGCCCCACCGTAGAGGCCATCGAGAGACGCCTCGACGTTGCGGCTGAACCAGGCCTTCACTTCATCCTGCGCCATCCGGCTCACACCCGCTCCCGTCCCGCCAGGTTCCAGCACACCTCGCCCACGGGCCTGCGTATCGGCCAGCGCGCCTGGACATGCCGTCAGCGTAGCCCGGATCCTCGCCGCCCGGGTCCCTGCTCCTTTTCGGAGGCCAGGGACCCGGGCCGTCACGCCCCGGGGCGACTCAGAAGGTCAGCGTTGCGGCGCCCTGGCCGATCAGCTGATGCATCGCGGGCGAGCCGATCACCTGGACCTCGTCGAGCAGGTCGTCGGGCCCGTAGCCACGCACCTTCGCGCAGGGCGGGCAGGCGAGGATGTTGCCGCCGCTGGCGATGAAATTGTCGAGCATCTCGCCCAGCGGCGGGTCGAGCGGGTTCAGCTGCGACACGACCGTCGCACCCTTGCGCACCAGGTCGACCGCCGAGCTGACCAGGAACATCGTCACTTCGAGTCCGGAGTTGAGCCCGCTGTTGGCGATGCTCAACGCCACCGACGAACGCTCGTCGTCGAAACCACGGGTCACCACGATCACCAGTTTCTTCTTGTCAGACATGCTTCTCTCCTCGATCTCTGTTGGCTGCTTGTTGCTGGACCGTCCTTGCCGGTCCGAGGACACCCACCCCGATTCGCGTCGAATGCGTTTGGTGCGTGCTTACGGGCAATGACGCAGCCGCGGGGCTTCTGGGTCCCGGAATCGGAAATTTTTTTTCGTTGCGCGGTCGGCGCGTCGCCTGGCGCCCGGGCAGACGAGCCGGGACCGCAATCGAGCGGGCAAACAAAAGCCCCGCCGGGGCGGGGCTTTCGCGGGCCGGCGAGACCCGGTTCAGCCGTGGGCGACTGCAGCACGTCCGACCGTGGCACGCCCGGCAGTCAGCACCCGGTCCAGCGACAGGCTGCCGCCACCGAGCGCCACCAGCGCGACGGACGCCGAGAGCAGCGCGAGGCCGAACTCGTAACCGTTGTTGGCCATGAACAGCCCGTTGCCGAGGTGCACGGTGACGATCGCCACCGCCATCGTGAACGCGAGCACTGCCGCGGCCGGCCGGGTCAGCAGGCCGAGCAGGATCGCCAGTCCACCGAAGAACTCACCGGAGCCGGCCAGCAGCGCCATCAGGTAGCCCGGCTCCAGGCCGATCGACGCCATCCACTGGCCGGTTCCGTCCAGGCCGTAGCCGCCGAACCAGCCGAACAGCTTCTGCGCGCCGTGCGCCATGAAGATGATGCCGATCGGCAGGCGCAGGGCCAGGCTGCCGAGCTGTTCCTCGGTGGCAAGAATGCGATTGATGAGGGAGGTGTGCATGAGGTGTCTCCTGTATGTTTCGATAAATCGAACGCCTATTTGCGCTCGGATAGGCCACGATCAGGAGATTAGGCGCCGATGCGTTTTACTGAAAGCGGAACATTCTGATATTTACATTCAATAATATTGAATATTTGTTTGTCGGCGTGCCGAGGCCAGCGCAATCAACCCGGCAACGCTCACCACTCACGACCAGCGAGGCACTGATCGCCGGCCGGCAGGACGTCCGCGCCCGGCAAGCGAGCTGCTGTGGCGACGACACCATCCCCTCTGCCTGGACAGGTCAATGCATCCATAAGCTGAATTCATGGCAAACCATCAGCAGAATTAATGGACAGCTAGAATTCATTGATTTGTCTTGCCACTGTCAGCGCAATAGCATCTCCGTCGGCTGGTATTCGATCGCATCCCGTGCAACCGGTTCGTCATAACCGCACGAGACTTCAGCCAGGCCAAAGAAGATGCGTGGAGCCCGTTGCCCGGACACCCGTCCGCTGCACCGGACTTCCAGGGGACCCATCGCGCCGGCTGGTAGCCATCGGCGCCGCAGGAGGTAGTCAGTTCGATGTTACACAATCCATTTGCAGAGCTTTCAGCGTTCGTATCGCCCGCGGTAATGCAGGCCTACGTGATCCTGATGATCATCCTGGTCGCCGGCGGGACCATCCTGGACATGCTGCACAAGCGCAGCGCCGAATACTTCTTCGCGAACTCGAAGAAGGCGCAGGCGAGCGCGAAGCGTGAAGTGACGAGCGCCGAGAAGATCGGCCTCGCCGTGCAGACGCTGACGAGCGAGGTGCTCACCTCCTCCGAGTTCTGCAACGTCAATCGGCGGATCTCGCACCTGTTCACGATGTACGGCTTCATCGTCTTCGTGCTGACCTCGGCGATCCTGATCTTCGCCTACCCGACCCCGGACGTGGCGGCCCCCGGCCTGCTCACCTTCCTCTGGCACCTCGGCGCGCTGAGCCTCTGCGTCGGCGGCTACTGGTTCTGGTTCTCGATCCGCGTCGACGTCGCCGCGGAAGGTAAGAACTGGTACCAGATCAGTGGACGCGGCGACATCTTCATCCTCGGCCTGCTCTCGACGGCGACCTTCGCCCTCCTCTGGTCGTTCGCCCAGCAGGGTGGGGCCGGCGTCCTGACCAACCTGCTCTTCGCGCTGTTCGTGATCAGCGCCACGGTGCTGTTCGGCACGGTGTACTGGTCCAAGCTCGCGCACATGTTCTTCAAGCCCGCCGCCGCCTTCCAGAAGAAGGTCACCAAGGCGGACGGCTCCCGGGAGAACCTGCCCGACGAGTACGACCCGGCCGACCCCGAGGTGCACAAGCGGTTCCCGGACATCAAGGAATACATGGGGAGCAACCCTCCCAACATGGGGCTGGGCATCAGCCGCGAAGCCCCGCGTCACTACTGATCCGCTCTCGAGATAACCGGAGACAGCCCAATGCCAACTTTCGTATACATGACCCGGTGTGACGGGTGCGGCAACTGCGTAGACATCTGCCCCTCGGACATCATGCACATCGACACGGTCACGCGCCGTGCCTACAACATCGAGCCGAACATGTGCTGGGAGTGCTACTCCTGCGTCAAGGCCTGCCCACACCAGGCGATCGACGTGCGCGGCTACGCCGACTTCGCGCCGCTCGGCCACTCGGTGCGCGTGAAGCGCGACGAGGAGAAGGGCCTCATCGCGTGGCGGATCAAGTTCCGCAACGGCAAGAAGGACATCGACCTCCTCGCGCCGATCACGACCAAGCCCTGGGGCACCGCGATTCCCCAGTTGCGCGATGTCGAGCCGCCCAGCCAGGCGCAGCGTGACAGTCAGCTGCTGTTCAACGAGCCGAAGTACATTCGCTTCGATGACGGCGACCTGCATACCCTTGAGTCCAATGGCCTCAAGTTGAAGGAAGGGGTGTACTACTGATGGCTTACAAGACGGTCGTAGAAGACAACATCGACATCCTGGTCTGCGGTGCGGGCCTGGGTGGCACGGGCGCCGCGTTCGAGGCCAGGTACTGGGGCCGCGACAAGAAAATCGTGATCTCGGAGAAGGCGAACATCGACCGCTCCGGCGCGGTGGCGCAGGGCCTGTACGCGATCAACTGCTACATGGGTACCCGTTTCGGCGAGAACAACCCGGAAGATCACGTTCGTTACGCCCGTATCGACCTGATGGGGATGGTCCGCGAAGACCTGCTGTTCGACATGGCGCGTCACGTCGATTCGACGGTGCACCAGT
>CBDTVS010000032.1:0-9911 GCA_965364245.1 uncultured Gammaproteobacteria bacterium
GCCGCGGCGACCCCACGACCCTGTTGCGGCGTTTCGCCAGCAAGCTGCGCGGCGTCGACGCCACGCTGCAGGCGCTGCCCGCACTCGACGCGGTCCCGGCCGCCGTGGCCGCATGGGCCGGGGATGCGCACGCAGTGCGTGTGGCGCCGCACCCGGAACTGGCGGGACTCGACTGGTCCGCGGCCGGCCTGGAGGCGAGTTTCGGCGCGGGGCGCGACGGGGACCTGCTCGGCGTCAGCCGGGCCGACGCCGGCATCGCCGAATCGGGGACGCTGGTGCTCTGCTCGGGGCCGGTTGCGCCGACCAGCCTGAACTTCCTGCCCGACCGTCACGTCGTCGTGCTGCACGCCGCAGCGGTGGTCGGCAGCTACGAGACGGTGTGGGCCGCGTTACGCGATTCGACGAGCGACGGTCGTTTCATGCCGCGCCCCGTCAACTGGATCACCGGCCCGTCACGCACCGCCGACATCGAGCAGACCCTCTACCTGGGTATCCACGGTCCACGCCGGCTGCACGTGCTGCTGGTCGGCCCCGGTGTCGAGGCGCTGGATTCGGACTGAGCGCCCGCCGTTCAGGCGGTCTGCTGGGGTACGTCAGGCTGCGGCTGCGCCGCATGCTCGGGGTTGACGAAGACGTCGATCGCCTCGATGAACTTGCGCGCGGTCAGGGCCTTGACCGCGGTGGCGACGTTGCGCTTGAAGCGCAGCTCGTGAATGGTGAACTTGCGCACCTTGAGCGACATCGTGTTGGTGCACAGAACCATGATCTGGCGGTCGAGGGCGTGATCGCGCAGGAAGCGGAAGAAACTGCGCGGGCGACCGAGGTAGAAGTAGACCGTCGGCGTGTTCCAGTCCTGCTGGCGGCGATCGTAGGCCGGTGCGACCACCTCGCCGAGCGATTCCGACAAGCAGTCGAAGTTGACCAGCATGTGTGGCATCAGCCGCTTCGGGGTACGCCGGAACTCGCCCGCTTCGGTCTGCTCGTAGATGTTGATCTGGTGGTAGCCGAAGTGGTTGTTGTAGACCGGTACGTTGACCAGCATAGGTTGGGCTCCTCCTCGTTCCGAGTGTAGTCCGTCGCTGTGTCGTCTGCGCGTCCGCGCACGCGAGCGGCCGGTCTTGCCCGCGTAATCCTCCGGCTGTCCGGCGTGTAATCCGAGGACTACACGATTCTGGATGATCCACCCGCCGCGCGCAATCGGCGCGGGCGCGCTTCAAGCGTGGCTGGTGATGCGCAGGCCACACGCGGCGGCGCTGGCCACGAAGCCCGGGAACGAGGTGTCGACGTTGGCGCAGTCGGTGACGGTGATCGGGGCCGATGCGCGCAGCGCGGCGATCGCGAAGGCCATCGCGATGCGATGGTCGCCATGGCTGTCGACGCGGCCACCGTTGAGGGTCCCGCCGTGGATCACCATGCCGTCGTCGGTGGGCGTCGCGTCGATGCCGAGCGCGGCGAGCCCGTCGGCCATGACCCCGATGCGGTCGCTCTCCTTGACCCGCAGTTCGGCGGCACCGCGCAGCGTCGTGACGCCCGTGGCGCAGGCCGCGGCGACGAACAGCACCGGGAACTCGTCGATCGCCAGTGGCACCAGCGCCTCCGGGATCTCGATGCCGCGCAGAGCCGCGCCGCGCACGCGCAGGTCGGCGACCGGCTCACCGCCCTCCTCGCGCCGGTTGCCGATGTCGATGTCGGCGCCCATCGCGCGCAGGATGTCGATCACGCCGGTGCGTGTCGGGTTGATGCCGACACCGGCCAGGGTCAGGTCCGAGCCGGGCGCGATGCTCGCCCCGACCAGGAAAAACGCGGCCGAGGAGATGTCGGCAGGCACCGTCAGCGCCGTACCATTCAGTGCGGGGCGGCCGTGGAGAACGACGGTGGCCCCATCCCTTCCCACCTGCGCCCCGAGCGCGGTGAGCATGCGCTCGGTGTGGTCGCGGGTCGGCGCCGGCTCGGTGACCCGCGTGACGCCCTCGGCGTAGAGACCGGCGAGCAGCAGCGCCGACTTGATCTGGGCGCTGGCCACCGGCAGCGAGTAGTCGATGGCGTGCAGCGTCTGACCGCCGTGGATGGTCAGTGGCGCGGTGCCGGCAGCGGTGGTGTCGATGCGTGCGCCCATGCGCGCGAGCGGCTCGGTGATGCGGCGCATCGGCCGTCCCGACAGCGAGGCGTCGCCGACCAGCGTGGTGTCGAAATCCTGGCCGGCAAGCAGTCCGCTGAGCAGGCGCATCGAGGTGCCGGAATTGCCCAGGTCCAGCGGCCGGCCCGGGTCGCGCAGACCGTCGAGGCCGCGGCCGTGCACCACCAGGCGACCCGCCGAGGGGTGCTCGACGCTGATGCCCATGGCCTCGAACGCGGCCAGCGTCGCGAGGCTGTCGGCGCCCTCCAGGAAGCCATCGACCGTGGTGTCGCCCGCGGCCAGCGCACCGAGCATCACCGCGCGGTGCGAGATCGACTTGTCGCCGGGCACGCGCAGCGTGCCGTGCAGTGCGCCGCCCGGCGCGATCTCGAAGATGACGCTCACGTCCGGCTCACTCGATCACGCCGGCGCTCGCCTCGAGGCGCGCGGCGTGGCGGTCGCGGGCACGCTTGGCGCGCTCGAACACCTCGCTGATCAGCGCCTGGTCGCCGTCGCGAATGGCGTCGGCGAGCAGGGTCAGGTCGGCCTGGAAGCGCTCGATCATGCCGAGAATCGCGTCGCGGTTGGCCACGCAGACGTCGCGCCACATCACCGGGTCGCTCGAAGCGATGCGGGTGAAGTCGCGGAAGCCTCCGGCGGCGTAACCGAAGATCTCGTCCTTGTCGTGCATGCGCGCCAGCGTGTCGACGAGGGTGTAGGCGAGCATGTGCGGCAGGTGGCTGGTCGCGGCGAGGACCAGGTCGTGGTGTTCCACGCCCATCTCGGTGACCTCGCTGCCGGCCGCCTCCCACAGCGCCCGCACGCGTGCCACGGTCTCGGGTGGGTTCTCCGGCAGCGGGGTCAGGATCACGCGCCGGTCGCGGTAGAGCTCGGCGAACGACGCCTCGACGCCGCTCTTCTCGGTGCCCGCGATCGGGTGACCGGGGACGAAGCGGCCGAGTTCGGCGCCGAGCCCGACACGCGCGTCGGCGACCACGCTGCCCTTGCTGCTGCCCACGTCGGTGATTACGCAGTCGTCGTCGAGGTGCCCGGCGAGCGTCGCGAACAGCTTGCGCATGGCACCGAGCGGCGTCGCCAGCACCACCAGGTCGGCGCCGCGCACCGCGGCGACCGGGTCGGTCTCGAAACGGTCGATCACGCCCAGTTCGACGGCGCGCCGCAGGTGGGCTACGTCGCGGCCGTGGCCGACGATTTCGCCGCCCGCACCCGCCGCCCGCACGGCGCGTGCCAGCGAGCCGCCGATCAGGCCGACGCCGACGATGCAGAGCCGTTCGAACACGTCAGGCGGCGAGGACCTTGCGCAGCGCGGTGATGCAGCGGGCGTTCTCGGTCGCGGTACCGATGGTGATGCGCAGGTGGTTGGGCAGGCCGTAGCCGGCGATCGGGCGCACGATCACCCCCTCCTGCAGCAGGGCCTGGAAGATCGGGCCGGCCGGCTTGCCGAAGTCGACGGTCAGGAAGTTGCCGACCGACGGGATCCACGCCAGGCCGAGCTCGCCGAACGCCTCGCACAGCGTGGCCATGCCCTTGCGGTTGACCTCGACCCCCTTCTGCACGTGGGCGGGATCGTCGAGCGAGGCGATCGCCGCGATCTGCGCCAGGCTGTTGACGTTGAACGGCTGACGCACGCGGTTGAGCAGGTCGGCGATCTCCGGGTGCGACAGCGCGTAGCCGAGACGCAGCCCGGCGAGGCCGTGCACCTTCGAGAAGGTGCGCGTGACGATCAGGTTCGGGTAGGTACCGATCCACTTCGACGCATCCGGGAAGTCGGGCTCGTCGACGTACTCGACGTAGGCCTCGTCGATGACCACCAGCACGGTCCGCGGCAGATCGGCGACGAACGCCTCGAGCTCGCCGCTGCGCAGCCAGGTGCCGGTCGGATTGTTCGGGTTGGCGATGAACACCACGCGCGTGCTCGGGTCGACGGCGCGCCGCAGCGCCTCGAGGTCGTGACCGTAGTCGTGCGCCCTGGCGACCTGCGGCTTGGCGCCGATCGCCTGGGTGACCAGCGCGTAGACGATGAACGCGTGTTCGGAGAACACCACGCCATCATCGGGGCGTACGAAGGTGCGGCCGATGATCTCGAGCACGTCGTTGGAGCCGTTGCCGAGCGTGATCTGCTGGGCGGCGACACCGTGGTGCTTCGACAGGCGACGCTTGAGTTCGAAGCCGTTGCCATCCGGGTAGCGGGCGAGATCGCCGAGCGCGTCCTGCACGGCGGCCACGGCCTGAGGACTCGGCCCGAGCGGGTTCTCGTTCGAGGCCAGCTTGACGATGTCCTCGACCTTCATGCCGAGTTCGCGGGCCAGCTCGGATTCGGGCTTGCCCGGCTCGTACGGGCGCAGGCCGCGCACGCCGGGAACGGCGAGGTCGAGAAAGGCCAGTTTATCGCTCATGCGTGTGACTCCCGTTTCAGAGCACGGCGACCGGGTAGGAACCGAGCACCTTGAACAGCGAGGATTCCGCGGTCAGTTCGGCGAACGCCTGCTTGACGTTCGGCTCGTCGGCGTGCCCCGCGATGTCGACGAAGAAGACGTAGTCCCACATGCCGCGCCGCGAGGGTCGCGACTCGATGCGGGTCATGCTGACGCGGTTGCGCGCCAGCGGCTCGAGCAGGTGGTAGAGCGCGCCGGGCTTGTTGATGGTCGAGACCAGCAGCGAGGTCTTGTCGTGACCGCTCGGCGGCACGCTCTGCTTGCCGATGATCAGGAAGCGCGTGGTGTTGTCCGGCTCGTCCTCGATGTTGCGCGCGAGGAGTTCGAGGCCGTAGATCTGCGCGGCGGTCTCGCCGGCGATGGCGACCGTGCCCGGGGTCTCGCGCGCGAGACGCGCGGCTTCGGCGTTGCTGTTGATCGACACGCGCTCCGCCTTCGGCAGGTTGGCGTCGAGCCACTCGCGGCACTGCGCCAGCGACTGCTGGTGGGAGTAGACGGTGTCGACCTGCGCGAGATCGACCCCGGCCAGGCCGATCAGGTGCTGGTGGATGCGGATCTCCACCTCGCCGCTGATCTTGAGCGGCGAGGTCATGAACATGTCCAGGGTATGGTTGATCACGCCCTCGGTGGAGTTCTCGACCGGCACGACACCGTAGTGGGCACCGCCCGCCTCGACCTCGCGGAACACCTCGTCGATGGCCGGGAGCGCCAGCGTCTTGACCGAGTTGCCGAAGTGCTTGAGGGCGGCCGCCTGGGTGAAGGTGCCCTCGGGACCCAGGAAGGCGATGGTCAACGGTTCCTCGAGCGCCAGGCAGGCGGACATGATCTCGCGGAACAGGCGCGCCATCTCCTCGCTGTGCAGCGGTCCCTTCGAGTTCGCCAGCACCCGGCGCAGCACCTGGGCCTCGCGCTCGGGGCGGTAGAAGTGGGTCTCGCCTTCGGTGGCGCGCTTGATCTGCGCGACCTCCTGGGCGCAGCCGGCACGCTCGTTGATCAGCTGCAGGATGCGGTCGTCGAGGCTGTCGATCTGCTCGCGGATGGCGGCCAGGCGCTGCTCGAAATCGTCGCTCATCTCTCCACCCTCGTCAGCCGGGTGCGCTCAGAGGGTGCGCACCGCGAGCACGCCGTCGATGCCGGCGATCTCGTCGACCACCGACTGCGGGATCGGCGCCTCGACGTCGACCACAGTGTAGGCGAGATCGCCGCGCGACTTGTTGAGCATGTCGACGATGTTGAGCCCGGCGTTGGCCAGGTCGGTGGAGATCTGGCCGAGCATGTTGGGCACGTTGGCGTTGGCGACGGTCATCCGGTAGCCACCGTTGCGCGGCATGATCACCTCGGGGAAGTTCACCGAGTTGCGGATGTTGCCGTCCTCGAGGTAGTCGCGCAGCTGGTCGGCGACCATCACCGCGCAGTTCTCCTCGGCCTCACGGGTCGAGGCGCCGAGGTGCGGCAGCGTCACCACGCGGGCGTGGTCCTTGAGCAGGTTGCTCGGGAAGTCGCAGATGTAGGCGTAGAGCCGGCCGTCATCGAGCGCGGCGACGGCGGCCTGATCGTCGATGATGCCCGAGCGCGAGAAGTTGAGCAGCACCGAACCCTCGCGCATCAGCTTCAGGCGGTCGCCATTGATCAGGTTGCGCGTGGCGTCGACCAGCGGCACGTGGCAGCTGACGAAGTCGCTCTTGGCCAGCAGCTCGTCGACGCTGGTGGCCTGCTCGACGCTCGACGAGAGCTGCCAGGCGCGGCGCACGGTGATCTGCGGGTCGTAACCGACCACGCGCATGCCCAGCGCCAGCGCGGCGTTGGCCACCTGCACGCCGATCGCGCCGAGACCGATCACGCCGAGCGTGCGGCCCGGGAGCTCGAACCCGGCGAAGTTCTTCTTGCCCGCCTCGACCGCCTTGTTGATCTCGGCGTCGTCGCCCTCCAGGGCGCGCGCGTAGGCCCAGCCTTGGCAGAGGTTGCGGCACGCCAGCAGCATGCCGGCGATCACCAGTTCCTTGACCGCGTTGGCGTTGGCGCCCGGCGCGTTGAACACCGGGATACCGCGCTGGCTCATCGCGTCGACCGGGATGTTGTTGGTCCCGGCGCCGGCCCGGCCGACCGCCTTGAGCGTTGCCGGAATCGGCATGTCGTGCATCTTGGCCGAGCGCACCAGGACCGCGTCCGGGTGGGCGATCTCCGAGGCGACCTCGTAGCGGTCGCGCGGCAGCCGCTCGAGACCGGTGACCGAGATGTTGTTGAGCGTGAGGATCTTGAACATGGGCCTTCCCTGGGTTTCAGCCGTGGCGCTTTTCGAAATCGGCCATGAACTCGATCAGCGCGGTGACCCCGGCCTCGGGCATGGCGTTGTAGATGCTGGCGCGCATGCCACCGACCGAGCGGTGACCCTTGAGCGTCTCGAGGCCGGCCTGCTTCGCCTCCGCAAGGAAGGTGGCGTCCAGGTCGGCGTTGGCCAGCACGAACGGCACGTTCATCCACGAGCGACACTGGGGATCGACCGGGTTCATGTACAGGTCCGAGCCGTCGATCGCGGCGTAGAGCCGGCCGGCCTTGCGCTGGTTGATCTCGGCCATCGCCGCCAGCCCGCCGAGCTTCTTCAGCCACTGGAAGACCAGGCCGGCGAGGTACCAGGCGTAGGTCGGCGGGGTGTTGTACATCGAGTCGTTGTCGGCCATCAGCTTCCAGTCCAGCAGGGCCGGGGTCTGCGGCAACGCGTGGCCGACCAGGTCATCGCGCACGATCACCACGGTCAGGCCGGCCGGGCCGATGTTCTTCTGCGCGCCGGCGTAGATCACGCCGTAGCGCGACACGTCGATCGGTCGCGACAGGAGGGTCGAGGACATGTCGGCGACCAGCGGCACGGCGCCGGTCTCGGGCACGTAGGGGAACTCGACGCCGCCGATGGTCTCATTCGGGGTGTAGTGGACGTACGCGGCGCTCGGGTCGAGCTGCAGGTCGGCCTGCGCCGGCACGCTCATGAAGCTGTGCGCCTCGCTGCTGCCGGCGACGTTGACCGTGCAGTAGCGCTTGCCCTCGGCGATCGCCTTCTTCGACCAGGCGCCGGTGTTGAGGTAGTCGGCCCGGTCGCCGTCACGCAGCAGGTTGAGCGGCACCGCGCTGAACTGCCCGGTCGCGCCGCCCTGCAGGAACAGCACCCGGTAACCGTCAGGAATGGCGAGCAGCTCACGCAGGTCGGCCTCGGCCTGCGCGGCGATGCCGACGAAGGCCTTGCCGCGGTGGCTCATCTCCATGACCGACATGCCGTTGCCGTGCCAGTCGGGCAGCTCCTCGCGGGCCTGCTCGAGCACCTCGACGGGCAGCGCGGCAGGGCCGGCGCTGAAATTGAACACACGTGACATCGGGAGCCTCCGGGAAGATTTAAGGAACGGGTTCGGGTCAGTCGGATGCGTCGGTGTCGGCATCGGCGTCCTCGCCGGCGTCCGCCGGTTCGTTGTCGCCACCGAGCTGGACGATCTTCTCGACCCCGATCAGCCGCTGCTCATCGTTCAGCGAGATCAGCGTGACGCCCTGGGTGTTGCGCCCGGTGACGCTGATGTCGTCCACCGGCGTGCGCACCAACGTGCCGACGTCGCTGATCAGCATCACCTCGTCGCCCTCCTCGACCTGGGCGGCGCCGACCACCGCGCCGTTGCGCTCGGAGGTGCGGATCGAGATCACGCCCTGCCCGCCACGGCCCTGGCGGTGGTACTGGTCGACCGGGGTGCGCTTGCCGTAGCCGTTGGCGGTCGCGGTCAGGATGTGGCCCTCGCCGAGCACGATCAGCGTGATCACCTCGTGCCCCTTGCCGAGACGGATGCCGCGCACCCCGCGCGCGGTGCGGCCCATGCTGCGCACCTCGGACTCGGCGAAGCGGATCGCCTTGCCGCTGCTGGAGAACAGCATCACCTCCTGGCTGCCGTCGGTCAGCACGGCATTGACCAGGCCGTCACCCTCGACCAGGTCGACGGCAATGATGCCGTTGCGGCGCGGTCGCGAGAAGTCGGCCAGCGGGGTCTTCTTGACCGTGCCGTGGCGCGTGGCCAGCAACACGTACTGGTCGGCGGTGAAATCGCGCACCGGCAGGATGGTGTTGATGCGCTCGCCCTCGGCCAGTTCGAGCAGGTTGACGATCGGCTTGCCGCGCGCGGTGCGGCTCGCCTGCGGCAACTCGTAGACCTTGAGCCAGTAGACCTTGCCACGGCTGGAAAAGCACAGGATGGTGTCGTGGGTATTGGCCACGAACAGCTTGTCGACGAAGTCCTCGGCCTTCATCTTGACCGCCGCCTTGCCCTTGCCGCCGCGCCGCTGGGCGCGGTATTCGTCGAGCGACTGGATCTTGGCGTAGCCGGCGTGCGACAGCGTGACCACCATGTCTTCCTCGGTGATCAGGTCCTCGAGGCTCAGGCCGACGTGGTCGCGCACGATCTCGGTGCGCCGCGCGTCGGCGTAGCGCTCGCTGAGGTCGACCAGCTCGCCGCGGATCACCGCCATCAGGCGAGCCGGGTCGGCGAGGATCAGGCCGAGCTCGTTGATGCGCTCGACGATCTCGCGGTACTCGTTGACGATCTTGTCCTTCTCGAGGCCGGTCAGGCGGTGCAGGCGCAGGTCGAGGATCGCCTGGGCCTGGGCCTCGGAGAGCCAGTAGCCGCCGTCGCGCAACCCGCACGCCTCCGGCAGGCCGTCGGGACGCGTCTGCCCCTCGCCGGCGCGCGCCAGCAGGTCGGTCACCACGCCCGGCGCCCAGCCGCGCGCGATCAGCCCCTGTTTCGCCTCGGCCGGGCTCGGCGAGGACTTGATCAGGGCGATCACGTCGTCGATGTTGGCCAGCGCGACCGCCAGCCCCTCGAGGATGTGGGCCCGTTCGCGCGCCTTGCGCAGCTCGTACACGGTGCGCCGGGTGACCACCTCGCGGCGGTGCTGGATGAACGCTTCGAGCATCCGCTTGAGGTCGAGCAGCTGCGGCTGGCCGTCGAGCAGCGCGACCATGTTGATGCCGAACACGCTCTGCAGCTGGGTGTGCTGGAACAGGTTGTTCAGCACCACCTCGGCGACCTCGCCACGGCGCAGCTCGATGACCACGCGCAGGCCGTCCTTGTCCGATTCGTCGCGCAGCTCGGCGATGCCCTCGAGCTTCTTCTCCTTGACCAGCTCGGCGATCTTCTCGATCAGGCGCGCCTTGTTGACCTGGTACGGCAGCTCGGTGACGACGATCGAGTCGCGGCCGCTGCGCGCGGTCTCGAACATGTGGCGGGCGCGCATGTAGATGCGCCCACGGCCGGTACGGTAGGCCTCGTCGATGCCGTCGGCACCGTTGATGATCCCGGCGGTCGGGAAGT
>CBDTVS010000033.1:0-9835 GCA_965364245.1 uncultured Gammaproteobacteria bacterium
TCGCCTGCTGGTTGGGCGCGGCGCCGGTGTAGAAGACGTTCTTCGACGACTCCTCACCCTCGTACTGCACCGGGTAGAAGAGCAGGCTGTTGAGCTCCTCGAAGACCGGCAGCACCGACTTGCGCGACACCGAGGTCCAGCAGCCGAAGGTCGCGGCGACCTTCTCCTTCTCGATCAGTTCGCGCGCCTTCTCGGCGAACAGCGGCCAGTTGGAGGCCGGGTCGACGACCACCGGCTCGAGCTGCTTGCCGAGCAGGCCGCCCTTCTTGTTCTGCTCCTCGATGAGCATCAGCATGGTGTCCTTCAGCGTGGTCTCGCTGATGGCCATGGTTCCGGAGAGGGAGTGAAGGATGCCGACCTTGATGGTTTCGGCGGCGTTGGCAGCGGTGCCAAGGGTCAGGGCCACGGCGGCGGTGATGCCACGGAGCCACTGTTTGCGGTGTGCAGGTTTGGACATTGAAGTCTCCTGTCGTTGAACTGCGACGTCTGTTCCCCGGCGGGTGGTTGCCGGGAATCCCTGGCCGGGTGGCCGCCCCCTGACGGGCACGGCACCCTGGCCTCGTCTGTTGCAACGCAAAAGGCGGGCCAACTCGCAAAGACCAACGAACTCAGTTGGTTATGTTTTTCGGCCCTGGAGCCGGAGCGATGGTGGGGCGCGGGGATGCTCCTAAACGGTGCGTGTGTGCACTGCAACAAGGCGTCGATGGTCCGCAGGATGCCTCCGCGGGGTTCGCTCATACAGAAGATGGATTGGAGGTAGGTGCGTCGACCACGGAGTGATGCGGCTTTCACCCGCATTTCGCAGCCTGGGGGCCGCGCCTACAGGAGGTGACATCAGGTGTAGGAGCGCCGCCCACGGCGCGATCCCCCGTGCCGTCGCGTTCGGGTCACCTGCCGGGTGGAGGATTAAAAAAGGCCGGAGCCGCTCACGCGGACTCCGGCCTTCGCATGCGAGGCCGTTCGGGTAACGGCTCAGTGCATGTGCAGCCCGCCGTTGATCGACAGGTTGGCACCGGTCATGAAACCGGCCGAGACGATGTACGCGCACGCGGCGCCGATTTCGCCAGGCTCGCCGAGGCGGCCGACCGGGATCGTCGCGATGATCGACTCGCGCACCTTCTCCGGGATCGCCATGACCATCTCGGTGGCGATGTAACCCGGCGACACGGTGTTGACCGTCACGCCCTTGGCCGCGGTCTCCTGGGCCAGGGCCATGGTGAAGCCGTGCATGCCGGCCTTGGCGGCGGAGTAGTTGCACTGGCCGAACTGGCCCTTCTCACCGTTGACCGACGAGATGTTGATGACGCGGCCGAAGCCACGCTCGACCATGCCGCCGACCACCTGGTTGGTGACGTTGAACACCGAGTCGAGGTTGGTCGCGATCACCGCGCTCCAGTTCTCCGGCGACATCTTCACGAAGCGCCCGTCCTTGGTGATGCCGGCGTTGTTGACCAGGATGTCGATCGGGCCGCCCGCGGCCTCCTCGGCGGCCTTGATCATCGCCGTGCAGGAGGCGAAGTCGGTCACGTCGCCGGCGGCGAAGTGCATGTCGTAGCCCTCTTCCTTCATCTTGGCCTGCCACGCTTCGCCCTTCTCGGCACGCGTGGTGCCAGCGACGACCGTGCAGCCGGCGTCGGCCAGCGCCTTGCAGATGGCGGTGCCAATGCCGCCCGTACCGCCGGTGACCAGTGCAACGCGGTTGCTCATGTGTTCTCTCCCTATCTTTGAATTCGTTCGGGTGGGATGCCCATGGGCACCCTGCGGGGAATACGGGCCGGGCAGGAGGGCCTGCCCTCGGCCGCGGGGGCGTATTCTAGACCATCTATCCCGAAAGGGTTAGCCACCGACGCCGGCCGCGAGCCTGGCGCAAAAAGAAACGGCCGCGCCCCTCGCGGGACGCGGCCGTTGCAGCTGGCGACAGGTCGCTTAGCTGGCCTTGCGCGCACGCGCCTTCGGCGCGGGGGCGGCGGCCTCGACCGAAACGCTCTTCAGGCCTTCCTCGGCCAGGCTGGTCAGCTCGGCCTGGGCCTCGAGGACGATGTTGAGCATGTCCTGGGCCTGCGCCTTGAACTTCTCGGCGTACTCCATGGCGAGCTTCGGCTGCATGCTGAACAGCTCCTGCACGTCCTTGATGTCGCGCAGGCTCTGGGCCTGCTCCATGCCGGCCTTGACGTTCTCCTCGACGACGGCGAGCTGCTGCTTGGTCAGCTTCTCGACGGCGGCGGCGGAGATCTGGTTCAGGCGCACGAAGCGCTCCAGGGCGGCCTGGCTGAAGTCGTTGAACTGGTTGAAGGCATCGAACTGGTTGAGGGAATCGAAGTTGTACATGTGTGTCACTCCAAAAAGGTTTCAGTGGGTTTAGGTCATCAGGTGATGTTGCGACGCAGCATAATCGAACTTATGGTGCAGTGCAACACCTTCCGGGTATGAAATTGCATCGCCCTTACCTGGCCGCAGGTCAGGCCTGCAGATAGGCGGATTCTCCGGCCCGCGGCCGTCGACAGCGCTAGTGGATGGGCCAGTGTTCCACCTGCTTCCTCAGCCAGGCCGTCCAGCTGCCCTGCATCTCGAGCAGCAGGCGGACCTGGTCGTTGGCCAGTGCGGCGAACTGCGGCGCGCACGACTCGACCAGCTCACGCTGACGGTCGAACACCTGCTGCAGCGAGTTCGCGTGTCCGACCACCTGCATGTTCGCGACGCACTCTTCGAGCGCCTCGCTGAGCAGTCTCATTTCGTGGCGGGTGAGGTTGGCCGCGTTGCGCGTCGCGAGGTCGGCGAGGCTGACGGCACTCGCGATGGCCGAGGCCTGTACCTCGTTGAGCTGTTCGAGCCAGGGTGTATTCATGATCGGGCTCCTTGCGGATCATGGCGCGCGCGTCGGGCGCGCTCGGTTGTTGCGATGCAGCATCCCTGCATACAACCATAGACTTCGTGGGTGTTATGTCAACGCGAGGGTGGGCGTGCGCGCGCCCGGGCGGGACTCAGTCGTCCTTGTCGTTCGGCTTCGGCGGCTGGACGCCCTTGAGGAACTCCTGCTGCATGTTCGTCCAGAGCTCGAGATTGCGCTTGGTCATGTCGGTCATCATCGCCACCGGGTCGCCGCCCATCAGGCTCTGCATCTGCTTGGTCATCGCCTGCTGCTGCTCGGTGAAGACCTCGAGGCTGCGCTCGAGGAAATCGCCCATGACGTTCTCGATGTTCTTGCCGTAGGCGCGGATGATGCTGGTCAGCGCGTCGGAGGTGAAGATCGGCTCGCCGCTCTCCTCCTGCTCGGCGATGATCTGCAGCAGGATCGAGCGGGTGATGTCCTCCTTGCTGCGCACGTCGACGACCTGGAAGCTGACCCCCTCGGTGACCAGCCGACGCACGTCATGCAGCGTGATATAGCTGCTGATCGCGGTGTCGTAGAGACGCCGGTTGGGGTACTTCTTGATGATTCTCGATTCGCTCATCGCGGTGGATCCTGAAGCGGGGTGGGCGCGGTCTGGGGCCGCGTGTCCGGCGTGCGCGTTGTGCAGCGCGTCACTGCTGGAAGAATCTTAGCAGACGCTCTTGCACCGCACCAAAAGGTGGGCGCGGCGGGATACTCAGATGTCGTGGCAGCTCAGACAGAGCGCTGAGCCGCGGTTCTCCACGCGCAGGAAGGTCGAGGTCTCGGTGTGCGGGTCGTGGCAGCTGGCGCACTCGATGAACGGCACCGCGACGTTTTCGCCGTAGTGGCGGCTGTAGAGCTTGATGTCGGTGCGCTGGCGACCCTCGAGCCCGGTGTCGACCCACCAGGTCGGATTGTCGTCGATGATGCCGAAGGTGGTCGCCCGGAATCCGGCCGTGACGATCTCGGCGCTGTTGGCGAAACGTGCCGGTGCGTTCTCGCTGCCCTGCGCGTAGGTCACGGTGCCGGTCGAATCGGTGCTGGTGCGCGGCAGGTTGTCGAGGTCGATGCCGGCGACCGAAGCGCCGCGGTAGACGACGCCGAACGGGTGGTCCGAAGCGGTGTTCGCGGTCACGCCGAACGCCTGGGCGTCGTCGTGGCACGACAGGCAGGCGACCGAGACCGTGCCGGAGACGCCGTCGCGGTTCGGGTCGAGTCGACCGAGGTCGTCGAAGGTGGTGAAGGTGGTGCTGCCGTCCCCACCGTTGAGGTTCCAGGACGGCTCCGCCGCCGCGTTGGGGTCGCCGGCCGGGGTGTGGCAGAAGATGCAGACGTTCATGACCGGGCCGCCGTCGGTGCCGGTCAGGTTGTGCTTGGTGCTGGCGATGCCGGCGCAGGCGAGGGCGGGGGCGAGCAGCAGCACGGCGAGCAGCCACGGACGATGGTGCCGTGCCAGGTTTTCCGGCTCGGTTCGCTTCGCTGGAAGCGCGTGCTTCATTCCCGCTGGACCCTCTGCGGCATCAAGTCCGACGCCGACCCTTGAAGGGCATACTAGCAGAGCGGATTTAAATCACACTACTGGACTCAGGTACATGACCGGTGGTAGTTGACCGGGGTCAATAACCCGCCTGGTTACATGGATTCGCCTTCGAAATCGAAGGTCATGCCGGGCGAGGGCTCCTGCAGGAAGAAGCCCTGGATCATGTCGATCTGGCACTGCCAGAGCACGCTCAGGTGGCGCGCGTCCTCGACGAACTCGGCGATCACCTTCTTCTCGTGTTCGTGCGCCTTCTGCGTGACCTGCTTGAGCTTGTCGAGACCCGCCTGCCCGCTGTCCATCGCGGCGGCGAAGCCGCGGTCGAGCTTGAGGTAGGTCGCCGGCACGTGTTCGAGCAGCAGGAAGGCGTTGGCGGCCTTGCCGAAGTGATCGATGGCGATGCGGCAGCCGAGCCGGTCGAGCCCTTCGCAGAAGGTGCGCGCATCGCCGATGTGGTTGGCGACCGCGTCCTCCGGAATTTCGAAGACCAGCGCATCGCTCGGCAGACCACTCTTCCCTAACTGCTCGCCGAGCCAATCGACCAGTGGCTTGTCGGAGAGCGTCGTCTCGGAGAGGTTGATGAACAGCCGCGTCTGGCGCCCGCCCTTGTGGCGCTTGGCGAGGATGTGCACGGCATTGGCGATCACCCAGCGTTCGATCTGGCCGATCTGGCCGCTCTGCTCGGCGGCGGGCAGGAACTGCGCCGGTGAGATCACCTCGCCGTCCTCGTCGAACATGCGCAGGAAAACCTCGTAGTTCTCCTCGCCGCTGCCGGCCAGGCTGACGATCGGCTGGTAGTAGAGGCGGAAGCGGCCGTGCTTGCCGGCATCCTTGATCAGCTCGACCATCACCTGGTCGCGCTCCTGGGTGGCGCGCGCGTAGCTGACCGGGTTGTGGCGTTGCAGCCGGTTGCCGCCGGCCGCCTGCGCGGTCTCGCAGGCGAGGTCGGCCTGGGCGAGCACGCCGTGTCCCTTGTCGTGCTCGCCAACCGGACTGAGGCCGAGGCTGCAGGTCATGCTGACCGCCTGTTCCTCGACCTCGAACAGCTTCTCCTCGACCGCGGCGCGCAGCGTCTCGCCGAGCTCGGCGACGCTGTCGGTGTCGCGACCGGCGAACAGCAGTGCGAAGGAGTGGTCGCCAATGCGCCCGGCGAGGTCGTCGTCGCCAGCCTGCGCGGCCAGCAACTCGGCGAACCTTTGCAACACGACGTCGGTGGCGGTGAAGCCGACCTGCTCCTTGACCGATTTGAAGTCGTCGATGGCGACGTAGAGCAGCTGCAGCTCACCGGGCTCGGGCTGCGCGAGCCGCGTGTCGAGGCCCTCGACGAAGGCGTTGCGATTGAGCAGCCCGGTCAGCGTGTCCTGGCGCGCCATCTCCTTGAGCTTGGCCTGCAGTTCGGCGTCGTCGGCCTCCTCGCGGATGGTGATCTGCGTGCACGGCTCGCCGTCGTAGTTGGCCGGCGCGAAGGTCATGCGCGCCGCGAACTGCGCGCCGTCCGGCAGCAGACCGGTGAGCTCCAGTTCATGCTCGTCGGTCTCGCCGCGCGAGAACTCGCGCAGGAACTCCTTGAGTCGGCCCTGGTCGTCGGGAATCACCATGTCCATCAGCGGCACGCCCTCGAGCTCCTCGAACGCGTCGAAGCCGAACAGCTCCAGGTAGGCCGGGTTGGCGTAGATGTGCATGCCCTCGTGGGCGTAGGCGATGGCGTCGCGCGAGCTGCCGAGCAGGTCCTGACAGCGGCGGTCGGTCTCGACCAGCATGCTGCGGGCCGCGGCCAACTCGCGACTGTGCAGCAGGTTCACCGTCTCGCGCATGACCACCATCTTGAGGTGCTCGGGCGAACTCTTGCTGACCACGTTGGTTGCGCCCTGGCGTAGTGCGCCGAGCACGTGCTTCTCGTCGAATTCGTCGGTGGTGACCAGCACCGGGATGTCCGGGCTCTTGGCGTGGACCAGCTCGATGATCTTCGCCAGCGGCGTGCCTTCGAGCTGGTCGGCGCACAGCGCCATGTCGAAATCCTGCTTCTCGAGCAGCTCCGCGACGTCCTCGTCGTCCTCGGCAACCTGGGGACGCGCAGCGATACCCGCGTTACGCAGGGCCTTGATGTATTCCTGGGCCTCGTTGCGCGAGTTCTCGACGATCAGCAGGCGGAGTACGGTGTCGCTGTCCATCCGATGTGCCGTCACGGCGGCGGTACAGGGGCCGCGTGACCTGTCGTTCGTTATATGTGGACCGTTCGCTGACGGTCTCAGGGCTGCCCCGGTACGCCTTCGAGCGACTGCTTGCAGTCGGCTCCCGGTACTTCCCTGACCAGGCGGGGCACCAGGTAACCGGGCAGGCGGGCTGCCAGTGCCTGGTGCAACTCGCGCGCGGCCTCCGGTGGGACCTCGAAGTGGGCCGTGCCGGCGGCGCGATCGAGCATGTGCAGATAATACGGCAGCACGCCGGTCGCGAACAGCCGCGTGCTGAGCGATGCGAGGGTTTCGACGCTGTCGTTGACCCCGCGCAGCAGCACCGCCTGGTTGAGCAGTGTCGCGCCGTGGGTGCGCAAGCGGGTCAGCGCGGCAGCGACGCCGTCGTCGAGTTCGTTCGGATGATTGGCGTGGATCACCACCACCACCTCGAGCCGGCTCGCCGCAAGCAGCGCGCACAGTGCGTCGTTGACGCGTGCGGGCAGCGCCACCGGCACGCGCGTGTGCAGGCGCAGCCGCCGCAGTTGCGGCACACCGTCGGCGGCGGCGATCAGGGCGCCGAGGCGCCTATCGGAGAGCGTCAATGGGTCACCGCCGCTGAGGATCAGCTCCTCGACGTCGGGCAGCGCGGCGAGTGCGTCGCGCAGCTGTTCCGGGTCGGCCGCGGCCTGCTCGGCGTAGGGGAAGGCGCGGCGGAAGCAGTAACGGCAGTGGATCGCGCAGGCGCCCGTTGCGACCAGCAGCGCACGGCCCCGGTACTTCTGCAGCAGGCCGGGCGCGGCGACGGCGTCGAGGTCACCACACGGGTCGTCGCCGAAGCCGGGCACCACGTCGTGCTCGGCGGCAATCGGCAGCACCTGGCGCAGCAACGGGTCGTCCGGATCGCCGTGGCGCATGCGTGCGACGAAGCCGGCCGGCACGCGCAACGGGAAGCCGTCGACGGGTGTCGCGAGCGTGGCGGGCAGGCCCAGCGCGGCGAGCAGCTCGGCGGCGTCGAGCGAGGCCGCGCGCAGCTCGTCGCGCCAGTCGCTTTCCTGTATCGGCTCCGGCTTCGCGTGTATCATGGCGCGCCAGTTTCGGGGGGTGTCCCCCCGGATGCAAGCGCGAGACAGATCGATGGCGAACTATTCCACCAGCGAGTTCAAATCCGGCCTTAAGGTGATGCTCGACGGCGACCCGTGCGCCATCATCGAGAACGAGTTCGTCAAGCCGGGCAAGGGCCAGGCGTTCAACCGCGTGCGTCTGCGCAACCTCAAGACCGGCCGCGTCTGGGAGCGCACCTTCAAGTCGGGCGAGTCGATCGAGGGTGCCGACGTGGTCGACACCGAGCTCGAGTTCCTCTACGCCGACGGCGAGTTCTGGCACTTCATGGAGCCGACCACCTTCGAGCAGTACGCCTGCGACGCCACCGCGATGGGCGATGCGACGCAGTGGCTGAAGGGCCAGGAGAAGTGCATCGTGACGCTGTGGAACAACGCGCCGCTGTCGGTCGCCGCGCCGAACCACGTGGTGCTCGCGGTCACCGAGACCGATCCCGGCATCCGCGGTGACACCGCGACCGGCGGCGTCAAGCCGGCCACGCTCGAGACCGGCGCGGT
The DNA here is from genome assembly GCA_965364245.1 of uncultured Gammaproteobacteria bacterium. Taxonomy (GTDB): domain Bacteria; phylum Pseudomonadota; class Gammaproteobacteria; order QNFN01; family QNFN01; genus QNFN01. The sequence continues at coordinate 8,200 of CBDTVS010000033.1, forward strand.
GGTCAAGGTGCCGCTGTTCGTCGAGATCGGCGACCTGCTCAAGGTCGACACCCGCACCAGCGAGTACATCTCCCGGGTCAAGGAGTAGGCGACCCGGCCGGGGCGATGGCTGACGACTGGCGGCCGCGCGCGACGCTTGCAACCCTCCGCGTCCGGGCTAGTCTGCTCGCCGCGATCCGCGACTTCTTCACCCACCGCGACCTGCTCGAGGTCGAGACGCCACAGCTCTCCAGCGCGGCGACCAGCGACCCGGCGCTGCACAGTCTCGCCACCCGCTGGCCCGGACCCGACGGCCCGCGCCGGTTCCTGCACACCTCACCCGAGCTGCCGATGAAACGGCTGCTGGTGGCCGGCAGCGGTGATATCTGGCAACTCGCGCGCGTGTTCCGCGACGGCGAACGCGGCCGGTTGCACCACCCGGAGTTCACGCTGCTCGAGTGGTACCGGGTCGGCTGGGATCACCGCCGCCTGATGGCGGAGGTCGCCGAGCTGGTGACCTCGCTGCTCGACGGTCACGACATGCAGCCGGTCGAATTCCTCACCTACCGCGAGGCGTTCATTACCTACGCCGGGCTCGACCCGTTCACGGCCGGAGCGGAGGCGTGGCGCGCGGCGGCCGCCGCGCACGCGATCGAGGGCGCGGGTCTCGACGACCTCGATCTAGACGGCTGGCGCGACCTGCTGTTGACCCATGCCGTCGAGCCACGGCTCGGGCAGGGGCGGCTCACGTTCCTGTATGACTACCCGGCGAGCCAGGCCGCGCTGGCCCGGGTGCGCGATGGCGATCCGCCGGTGGCCGAACGCTTCGAGCTCTACTGGCAGGGCATCGAGCTGGCCAACGGCTTCCACGAGCTGACCGATGCCACGGAGCAGCGGCGGCGCATTGCTGCCGACCTCGCGTTGCGTGGTGAGCTCGGTCTGCCGGACGTGCCCGCCGACACGCATTTCCTCGCCGCGCTCGACGCCGGCCTGCCTGAGAGCGCCGGTGTCGCGCTGGGCGTCGAGCGGCTGCTGATGCTCAAGCTCGGCCTCGACGCCATCGACGAGGTGCTGGCGTTCCCGGTCGAGCGTGCCTGACGCTTCGTGTCGGGCTGAAGCCCGACCCACAGAAAGGCATTGTTCGGGTTCTCATGTGGGTCGGACTTCAGTCCGACAATGACCGTGCGTGTCGGGATCCTGCCCGAACATGGGCATGTCAGACCTCACGACGTTGCTTGTGGGTCGGACTTCAGTCCGACATGATCGCCATGTCGGGCTCAGGCCCGACCCACAATGAATTCCTGAAGACCAGCTCGGGCGCGAGACGAATCCTTGATCCTCTACACCCTCGATCTTCTCGGCGTTGCCGTGTTCGCGATCAGCGGCGCGCTGATGGCCGCGCGCAAGGAGCTCGACCTGCTCGGCGTGGTCGTCGCCGCAACGGTCACCGCGATCGGCGGCGGCACGCTGCGCGACCTGCTGCTCGACCGCAACCCGATCTTCTGGATCGCCGACCCGACCTACCCGTCGGTGATCCTGGTCGCGGCGCTGCTGACGCTGCTCTACACGCGCCGTGCGCGGGTTCCGGAAGGCGCGCTGCGGCTGGCCGACGCCGGCGGACTGGCGTTGTTCACGGTCAGCGGCGCGGCCATCGCCG
>CBDTVS010000034.1:0-9698 GCA_965364245.1 uncultured Gammaproteobacteria bacterium
GCTCTTCTGCAGCCGCTTGAGCTGCAGTTTGGCGAGCTTCTTGCGCGACAGCCCCTCGATCTCGGGCTGGTAATGGAACGGTGTCTCGGCTTTCTTACGGGCCTTCTTGGAACCACTCATCGTCCGTCCTCCTGCTGATCAATTCTGTCGGATCGTGGGCCGTCGTCTCGCAGCCCTTGGTGAACCTCTGTCAACCGTAGACCGGGCTCGCAGGTGCAGGCAAGCCGCGGGCGCGCCAGGCATTCGCTGCCTGCGCTACCAGCCGGGTTTGCTGCCGAGCCCGCCGGTGCCGGCGCCGCGCGCAGGGGTGTGGTCGATCGCGAAGCCCTGGTTGTAGCCGGCGTGGATCACGATCGCGAACTTGATGCCCCAACCGGCGAGCAGCGCGGTAAGCGCGGCGAGTGCGGCCAGTGGCGCCTGCGCGGACGGTACGCCGACGGCGACCAGCAGCAGCAGGAGCGGGGCGACATGCCCAGCGCCGGCGAACGGCGCCTCGGCCCGCTCGAGCACCCGCAGCGCCGCGCGGGGCGCGTTTCCGGACAGCGCACGGCGGTAGCCGCGCCACGCGAGGATGCGTGCCACCAGGGCGACCAGCAGCAGCGCCCCGCTGGCCAGAATCGCGGCATGCCAGCCGCCAGCGAGCGCGATCAGCAGGTAGAGCGCGGCGCCCTCGGCGACGCCCGTCGCGAGGATCAGCGGCAGCAGGCGCGGTTCGCGCCAGGCCGGGATGCCGCGCGCCTCCTTGAGAATGCGCGCCTGGCAGTAGAGAAACGCGGCCGCGAGCAGGCCGGTGAGCAGGGCGGGCAGCGTCCATTCGAGCAGTGCGGTGAGCAGCGCGATCAGCAGCAGTGGCCCGGCGATGTAGGCCTCGCGCGTCATCCAGGAGGTGCGCGGATTGAGCAGTGCATTGAGGCCGCGCAGCGGGCGACCGAGGTGCAGCGAGACCTGGGCCAGACCGCCGGCCACCAGCAGCAGCCCGATCCACATCGGCACCACCAGCGGCTGGCCGGCCACGGCGCCGAGCGCGGCGACCAGCAGCAGGCCACTGCCGCTGCCGCCGGTCAGGAAGTTCACCGCGACGTGCCAGTCCCAGTGGGTCTGCAGCCACGGCTTGCCGGCGAAGTTCATCGGTCCTCCCACAGGTAGTAGAACCCCGGCTCGGTGCCGAGCTCCTCGTGCATCCGGAAGTGTTTGTGCGTCGCCAGCAGCTGACTGACGTTGCTCGCGGGATCCTCGATGTCGCCGAACTGAAGCGCGCTGGCGATGCAGGCGTTGACGCAGGCCGGGGTCGCTTCGGGGTCGATGCCCGGGGTCAGGCCATGGGCCTGGCCGTAGTCGATGCGGTCGCTGCAGAAGGTGCACTTCTGCGCCACCCCGAGGCGGCTCGGGTTCTCGCGTTGCGTCTCGTGGCGCATCCGGCCCTCGCGGTAGGCCTGGGCCGGCAGCTCGACCATGTAGCGCGCCTGGTACGGGCAGGCGACCGCGCAGTAGCTGCAGCCGATGCACAGGTCGTAGTCGATGGTCACCAGGCCGTCGGCGCGTTGCCCGGTCGCGGTCGACGGGCAGACGTGCATGCACGGCGGGTCGGCGCAGTGCATGCAGCCGACCGGCACGAAGGCGCGGCGCACGTCGGGGTAGTCGCCCACCTCCATGTCGAGCACGCGACGCCACTGCACGCCGGGGGCGGTGGCGTTGGTGTGCTTGCACGCGGCGGTGCAGGTCTGGCAGCCAACGCAGCGCTCGAGGTCGGCGACCATGACGTAGCGGGTCACCGTTTGCCCTCCACGCGGCTGATCGTGACGCGGGCCAGGTCGGAGCCCGAGCCGGTCGAGTCGGTCAGGTCGATCAGCATTGGCACCAGCTTGTTCAGGCTCGGCAGCTCCAGGTCCTTGGCGAACGGCGTCGCCCAGTGCTCGAACTGGCCGATCATCAGCAGCGTGTCGGGGCGGATGCCCTGGCGCGTCACCACCCGCCCGCGCGTGGCGTTGAGCGGGGAGCGGATCTCGACCAGGTCACCGTCGGCCAGGCCCAGTTCGGCCGCCTTGCCGGCGTTGATCACCACGCCGCCGTGGCCGCCGACGTTCTCGGCCACTTCGCGGATCATCTGGATGCCGACGTTGCCGCCCCAGGCGTACTGCATGCTGCGCGCGGTGACCGCCCAGAATGGGTAGTCGCGGATGTCGACGCGGAAGTTGCGCTCCAGCGCCTTCTCCCACATCTCCGGGTAGTTCTTGTACTCGGGCAGCGGGTCGTACTCCTCGAGCTGCTCGTCCCACCAGCTGATGCCCTGTTCGTGGAGGCGCCGCCCGAGTTGCTTGCCGACGCGCATCAGGCGCTCCTGGTAGGGGAGCTCGAAGCGCAGGCCGGCGTCCTCGATCGCGGCGTAGAGGTACCACTTCACGCGCGGGAAGGGTGCCAGGCGGAAGCCGTGCTCGCGGTACCAGTCGAGGCCCTGGTCCTCGGCGCCGTCGGTGATCTCGGCGCTCGCTGCGCGACAGGTCGCGTCCCACACTGCCTCGACGCTCGGCGGCTCGTCCTCGGGCAGCGAGAAGTCGTAGTGTTCGCCCTTGAGCGGCACGCCGGCCGCGCCGCGGTTGACCGCCTTGACGTACTTGTCGAGCACGCCACTGCGCTGCGCGAGTTCGGTGGCGATCCAGGAGAAGTCGCGCGCGTCGCCCTGCGCCTCGGTCACCGGCTGGCGCAGCGCGAAGCCCTGGTAGTCCCAGAACTGCTCGATGAACTTGGTGCCGCCGACGCGGATCAGCTGCAGCCCCTCGAGGTCGGTGCGGTCGGGCAGCAGGATGTCGGCGAAGTGGTTGGTCTCGTCGTCGGTCAGCGCGAAGCAGACCGTGAACGGGAAGCGTGCGAGCACCTCGGTGATCTGCTCGGTGTCCCAGAACGAGATCGCCGGGTTGGTGCGGTAGACGAACCAGATGTCGGGTGGCGTCGCCTGTGGCCAGTGCTCCGGCGCCTCCTGCTGCTGCATCCAGGCGAGGTGGGTCGGACCGAGCGCCTGGCTCCACGGCGAGTTGGCGACCAGCGGGATCAGCGTGCGGTTGGCGTTGCGCACGTCGGGCTTGGCCAGCCAGCCGTCCTTGTCGGTCGGGTTCATCGGGTAGTCCATGAACCCGTCGGGGTGCGGCTTGACGCTCAGGTTGCGGTCGGTTGCCGGCCGGTTCAGGCGCACCGTCGTGCCGAGCGTGCCGCCGGGCACCTCGAGCGCACCGACCAGGCACGCCATCAGGGTGCGTGCCCAGCAGCAGTCGAAACCGCCCCAGCCGTTGTTGACGGTCTTGCCGAGCGCGATGGCCACCGGGCGGTAGGGGAGCTCGCGCCCCTCGATCTCGATGGTCTCGCCGACCCGCGCGTGGTCGATGAATTCCAGCGCCAGGCGCCGGATCACCTTGTGCGGCACGTCGCAGATGCGCCCGGCCCACAGGGGCGTGTACTCGGCGGTGTGGTCGATCAGTTTCTGGAACGCCGGCTGCACCTTCTCGAGGCGGTGCTCCCAGGCGTCGTCGTCGGCGCCGATCTCGATGCCCGAGACCTTGAACGTCCCTTCCAGCGCCGGGTCCGTGTCCGGGGTGTCGAACGGCACCGCGCGCTTGCGCTGCAGGCAGTAGATCAGCGGTTTGCTGGTAGCGGGGTCGCGCAGGAAGAAACCGTTCGGCGCCACCAGGTAGGGCGAGGTGGTGCGCTGTTTCAGGAACGGGATGTCGAGGCGCTGGCGCTGCTCGTGCAGCATCACGTGCAGCAGGCCGAACATGAACGCGGCGTCGGTCTTGGGCCGGATCGGTACCCACTCGGCTGAGCAGGCCCCGGTCACCGAGAGGTGCGGCTCGATCTGCACCCGCTTGGCGCCGCGCGCGCGCGCGTCGGCGTGGCGCTTGACGCCGCAGACGCCGCCGGAGGCCTCGACGTTGTAGCCGAACGAGAGCATGTAGTCGGTGTTCGGCGTGTCGGGCGCGACCGTGAACGCGCGGTGCCAGAGCTCACCGTAGAGGTGCTCGGAGTGGTAGCACTTCACGCCCTGGCCGCTGCCGAAGCCGAAGTCGATCGGGCCGATCGAGGCGAGGAACGCCGGCAGCGTGCCCATGTAATAGGTCGGCGTGCCGCCGCCGCCGAAGCTCGCGGCGATGCGCGGGTAGCCCGAATCGTCGTTCGGCCCCTTGGCCTGCACCGCCTTGAGGCGCTCGGCGATGGTATCGAGCGCCTCGTCCCACGAGATCGGTACGAACCCGGGATCCTGGTCGACGCCCTTGTTCGGGTTGGTGCGCTTCATCGGCGTCAGGATGCGGTTCGGGTTGTACATCTTCTGCACCAGCCCGAATGCCTTGACGCACACCTTGCCGGCCGAGGGGGTCACCTCGGCGGCGGCGAAGTTGGGCTCGACCTCGGTGGCGACGCCGTCGACCACCTTGACCGTCAGCAGGTCGGGCCCCGCCACGCACTGGTAGCAGTAGGTCGGGACCTTCTTCACGGTCCCTTCCGGCGTGTCGCTCACAGGCCGGCCTTGGCCGCCTTGCCCTTGAGCCGCTCGGCGGTCTTGGCGACGTCGACGACGAAGCGGTTGTGCTTGCCGCGGGCGACATCCTCGAGATTGTCGCGGGCGCTGATCTCGAAGCTGACCGCGCGGCCCTCGACCCCGGTCACGGTCACGCTGATCTCGACCCACATGCCCATCAGCGTGGCGCCGATATGATCGATCTCGACCCGCGTGCCGACCGAGTCCTCGCCATCATCGAGGTGCTCGAGCAGCAGGTCGCGACAGGTCATCTCGATGTCGCGGACCAGCTCCGGGGTGGCGTAGACCCGCCCCTCGTCACCCATGAAATCGATGGTGCGCGCGGCGTCGATGTCGATGCGTGCCGTGGCGGCGATACCGGCTACGAGGCTCTCCTTCATCGTCTCCCTCCTGCGAATTGCGATGGCGGGTCGGGCGAGCGCCCGGTCCCGGCGAGGCGGCTAGATTACCTTTACGTAAACGTAATGTACAAGCCCGGAGATGGGTTCGAGGGTGACCCAAACCCCGACTGGTCAAGGGGTATTGCGCGGCTTCCGGTTCGTGGTTAGAGTAGCCACAGGTCTATTGACCTTTACGTAAACGTCAATGGTCGTCGAAGGGGTCATCTCAGAAGCCCCAGCTGCGACCACATAACAATCGTTCCCCAGGAGGAGAGAGATGCTCAAGTCACGCTTCCTTACCGGCCTTGCGGCCGGCGTTGCCGCGATGACCCTCGCGGCCACCCCTCTGCAGGCGGCCGAGCCGATCAGGATCGGCACCTTCCTCGCCGTCACCGGGCCCGCGTCGTTCCTCGGCGACCCCGAGCTCAAGACGCTGCAGATGTACATCGACCAGATCAACAGCGACGGCGGTCTCATCGGGCGCAAGGTCGAGCTGGTGCACTACGACTCCGGCGCCAACCCGAAGAAGGCGGTGGACTTCGCCAAGCGCCTGATCCAGCGGGACAAGGTCGACGTGATCGTCGGTGGCTCGGCCTCCGGCGAGACGCTCGCGGTGATGCCCGAGGTGGAGAAGGCCGGCATCCCGTTCATCTCGCTGGCCGGGTCGATCAAGATCGTGGAGCCGGTCAACAAGTGGGTGTTCAAGACGCCGCACACCGATCGCATGGCCGCGGCCAAGATCTACGAGGACATGAACACGCGCGGCATCAAGAAGGTCGCGCTGATCAGCGGCGACGGCGGCTTCGACAAGTCGGGCCGCGCGCAGAGCCTCGACCTCGCGCCGAAGTACGGCATCAGCATCGTTGCCGACGAGACCTACGGCAGCAAGGACACCGACATGACGGCGCAGCTGACCAAGATCCGTGCGTCGGACGCCGAGGCGATCCTCAACTTCGGTTTCGGCACCGGGCCGGCGATCGTCACCAAGAACATCCGCCAGCTCGGTATCACGCTGCCGGTCTACCAGTCGCACGGCGTCGCGTCGAAGAAGTACATCGAGCTCGCCGGTGACGCCGCCGAGGGTGTGCGCCTGCCGGCCGCCGCGCTGCTGGTCGCCGACAAGCTGCCCGACAGCGACCCGCAGAAGGACGTGCTGCTCGCCTACAAGAACACCTACGAGGCGACCCACGGGCCGGTTTCGACCTTCGGCGGTCACGCCTACGACGGCCTGTTCATCGCCCTCGAGGCGATCGCCCGCGCCGGTGGCACCGACAAGGCCAAGGTGCGCGACGAGATCGAGAAGACCAAGGGCTTCATCGGCACCGGTGGCGTGTTCAACATGAGCGCCAGTGACCACCTCGGTCTCGACCTCGACGCGTTCAAGATGCTCGAGATCAAGAACGGCGACTGGACCCTGGTCGAGTAACACCCTTGCGCCCGGCCTTGCCCCGCCGCCGGGATGCGGCGGCGGGGCGGCTGCGGCCAACGTGCCCGTCGCCATGCTCGACCAGATCCTGCAGTTCCTGATCACCGGCGTCACCGTCGGCTCGACCTATGCCCTGGTCGGGCTCGGTTTCGCGATCATCTACAACGCCTCGGGCGTGGTGAATTTCGCCCAGGGCGAGTTCGTGATGATCGGCGCGATGTCGGCGGTCTGGTTGCTCGGCATCGGTGCGCCGTTCCCGCTCGCGCTGCTCGGTGCGGTGGCGATCACCACCTGCGTCGGCCTGGCGCTCAACAAGTTCGCGATCGAGCCGGCGCGTGGTGCGACGGTGATCACGACGATCATCATCACCATCGGCGCGGCGATCTTCCTGCGCGGCGCGGCGCTGCTGCTGTGGGGCAAGGACATCTTCGCGCTGCCGCACTTCTCCGGCGAGCAGACGCTGCACCTCGGCAGCGCCACGCTGCTGCCACAGAATCTCTGGGTGATGGGGGTCGCCGCGGTGCTGGTGCTCGCGGTGCGCTGGTTCTTCGACCGCACGCTGATGGGCAAGGCGATCCTCGCCTGCGCCTGCAACAAGGACGCTGCCCGGCTGATGGGCATCAACGTCGGCCTGATGCTGCTGGTCTCCTACGGCATGTCGGCATTCCTCGGCGCGGTGGCGGGCATCCTGGTTGCGCCGATCGCCTTCACCTCCTACGACGCCGGCATCATGCTCGGCCTGAAGGGCTTCTCGGCAGCGATTCTCGGCGGCATGGGCAGCTCGATGGGCGCGGTCGCCGGCGGCCTGCTGCTCGGCATCCTCGAGTCGCTCGGTGCCGGCCTGATCTCGTCGGGCTACAAGGACGCGCTCGCCTTCACCGTGGTGCTGCTGGTGCTGATCCTGCGCCCCAGCGGGCTGTTCGGGCGCAAGGCGGCGGACCGGGTATGAGCGTGCTGCGCAGGCTGCGTGGTTTCCTGGCGCTGGCGGTGGTCGTCGCACTGCTGCCGGTGCTGTTCCCGGACAACTACTTCGTCACCGTGGTCGGTGTCACCGTTGGCTTCAACGTGGTGCTCGCCGTCGCGCTCAACCTGTTCATCGGTTTCGCCGGGCAGATCTCGCTCGGCCACGCGGCGTTCTTCGGCATGGGCGCGTACGCCTCGGCGATCCTGACCACCCGCTACGGCTGGAATCCGTGGCCGGCGATGGCGGTCGGCCTGGCGATCGTCTTCGTGGTCGCCACGCTGATCTCGCGGCCGTTGCTCAAGCTCAAGGGTCACTACCTGGCGATGGCCACGCTCGGCTTCGGCATCATCGTCAACATCGTCATGGTCGAGGCGGTCGACTGGACCGGCGGCCCCGACGGCATGGCCGGCATCCCCGGGCTGGAGCTGTTCGGCTGGGCTGTCGACAGCGACCTGCGCTGGTACGCGGTGATGGCGGTGGTGATGCTCGCCACGGTGCTGCTGTCGCTGAACCTCATCGATTCGCGCGCCGGTCGCGCGCTGCGCGCGGTGCACGGCTCGGAGGTCGCCGCGCAGACCCTCGGCGTCGACACCGCGCGGGTCAAGAGCCAGGTGTTCGTGCTCTCGGCCTGCGTGGCCGCGCTGGCCGGCAGCCTGTTCGCGCACCAGCAGAATTTCATCAGCCCGGTGTCGTTCAATTTCTTCTTCTCGATCGAGGTCGTCACCATGGTGGTCCTCGGCGGTCTCGCCTCGACCTACGGCGCGGTGTTCGGCGCGCTGGTGCTGACCCTGCTGCCGCAGGTGCTGGTGGTGTTCGAGGACTACGAGGTGCTGATCCTCGGCGCGATCCTGATGTCGATCATGATCTTCCTGCCACAGGGGCTGTTCGTCGGCCTCGCGCGCGGCGGCGCGGCGCTGTTCCGACGGCTGCGGCCCGGTACGGCGGCCGCGGGAGGCTGACGTGGCGCTGCTCGAGGTGCGCGAACTGGAGAAGGCGTTCGGTGGCGTCGCGGCCATCGCCGACCTCTCGTTCGCGGTTCCCGAGGGCAGCATCTACGCGGTGATCGGGCCCAACGGTGCGGGCAAGACCACGCTGTTCAACATGCTCTCCGGGGTCTACGTACCAAGCGCCGGGTCGATCGATTTCGACGGTGCGCGCCTGTCCGGCTGCGCGCCCCACCAGGTCGCCGCACGCGGTATCGCGCGCACGTTCCAGAACCTGCAGATCTTCTTCAACATGAGCGTGCTCGAGAACGTCATGGTCGGCTGCCACCTGCGCGCACGCAGCGGTCTCTACCGTGCCGCGCTGCGCCTGCCGGGCGTGGCGCGCGAGGAGCGGCAGATCCGCGCCTGGGCACACGAGGCGCTCGCCTTCTGCGGTCTCGCGCACCTCGCCGACCGGCCCGCCGACGCGCTGCCCTACGGCGAACTGAAGCGGGTCGAGATTGCGCGCTCGCTCGCCGCCGACCCGCGCCTGCTGCTGATGGATGAGCCGGCCGCCGGGCTCAACGACACCGAGACCGCCGAGTTGCGCGAACTGATCCGGCGCATCGGCGAACGTGGCGTCACGGTGCTGCTGGTCGAGCACAACATGGGGCTGGTGATGCAGATCTCCGACACCGTGCTGGTGCTCGACTACGGCAGCAAGCTCGCCGAGGGGACCGCGAGCGAGGTGCAGAACGACCCGCGGGTCATCGCCGCCTACCTCGGCGGGGAGGTGCAGTATGCCGTCCAGTGACGCGCCGCTGCTCGAGGTGACCGACCTCGCGACCCATTACGGGCCGATCCAGGCGATCCACTCGGTTTCCCTCGAGGTGTTCCCTGGCGAGCTGGTGGCGATCGTCGGCGCCAACGGCGCGGGCAAGACCACGCTGCTGCGCACCCTCTCCGGGGTGCAACCGGCCAGCGGCGGGACCATCCGCTTCGACGGCGAGGAGATCACGCGGCTCGCCGCGCACCGCATCGTCACGCGCGGCATCTGCCAGGTGCCCGAGGGGCGCCAGGTGTTCGCGCCGCTCAGCGTCGCGGACAACCTGAAGCTCGGCGGCTACAGCCAGCGCAAGGACGCTGCCTGGGTCGCGGCGAAGATCGACGAGGTCTACGCGCTGTTCCCGATCCTGCACGAGAAACGCGCGCAGCTTGCCGGCAACCTGTCGGGAGGCCAGCAGCAGATGTTGGCGATCGGCCGTGCGCTGCTCGGCCGGCCTCGCTTGCTGCTGCTCGACGAGCCGTCGATGGGGCTCGCGCCGCAGCTGGTCGAGGAGATCTTCCGTGTCGTGCGCGAGCTGCACGAGGCCGGCACCACGGTGCTGCTGGTCGAGCAGAACGCCAACGCCGCGCTGCAGATCGCCGACCGTGGCTACGTGCTCGAGACCGGCAAGGTGGTGACCAGCGCGCCGGCCGC